>JAICVV010000013.1 GCA_025935155.1 Alphaproteobacteria bacterium | reverse complement strand
GGCTCGCGAAAGCCGCGCTGGTGGCGGAAGTGGATGGAAAACAATGGGATTTGTTCCGTCCGCTGGAGCAGGATGCGCAGCTTCGCATCATCACCAGGAAAGACCCGGAAGCGCTGGAGTTGATCCGGCACGACATGGCGCATGTCCTCGCCATGGCGGTGCAGGAACTCTACCCCGGCACGCAGGTGACCATCGGGCCCGCCATCGAGGACGGGTTCTACTACGACTTCGCGCGGGAGGAGCCGTTCACCCCGGAAGATCTGCCGAAAATCGAAGCCAAGATGCACGAGATCGTGAAGGCCGACCTGCCCACCCGGCGGGAAGTTTGGCCGCGCGACGAGGCCATCGCGCAGTTCGAAAAGACGGGCGAGCATTACAAGGCGGAGATCATCCGCGATCTGCCACCGGGCGAAGATGTCTCCATTTACTGGCACGGCGACTGGTACGACCTCTGCCGCGGCCCGCACTTCGCCTCGACCGGAAAAATTCCGGAAGCGTTCAAGCTGACCAAGATCGCCGGCGCGTACTGGCGCGGCGACGCGAAGAACGCGCAACTGCAGCGCATCTACGGCACCGCCTGGCGCGACCAGAAAGAACTCGACGCCTATCTCCTGAAACTCGAAGAGCAGGAGAAGCGCGACCACCGCAAGCTGGGGCGCGAGCTGGAGCTCTTCACCTTTTCACCGGATGTCGGCGCCGGCCTGCCGCTGTGGATGCCGAACGGCATGGTGATTAGGCAGGAGCTGGAATTCCTCGCGCTGCAGGAAGAGCGGCGCGACGGCTACAAACGCGTGGCGACGCCGCACATCACCAAGGAGTCGCTGTTCTACCGCTCGCGGCATCTGCCGTACTACAACGACGGCATGTACTCGCCGCTCGATATCGACGGCGAGAACTACTATCTGCGGCCGATGAACTGCCCCTTCCACCATCTGGTGTACGGGGCGACGCGGCATTCCTACCGCGAGCTGCCGATCCGGCTTGCCGAGTACGGGCAGGATTACCGCTACGAAGCGAGCGGCGGACTCTCGGGCCTGATGCGCGTGCGCGGCTTCTGCATGAACGATGCGCACATCTATTGCCGCTATGACCAGGCGAAGGACGAGTTCATCCGGGTGATGCATCTGCACGCGCGCTATTACGACCTGATGAACATCAAAGAGTACTACATGCGGCTCTCGCTGCCCGACATGTCCAAGCTCGACAAATATGTGGACGCGCCGGAGAAATGGATCGCTGCGCTCGAAATCATCAAGCAGGCGATGCAGGAGTCCGGTTACAAATATGTGGAAGGCGAGGGGGAAGCGGCGTTCTACGGCCCCAAGATCGACTTCATGATCCGCTCGGCCATCGGCACGGAATACACCATATCCACCAACCAGCTGGATTTCCTCGCCACCGAAACGTTCGACCTCAAATACATCGGTGAGGACGGCGCGGAGCATCCGGTGTATGTGATCCACCGCGCGCCGCTCGGCACGCATGAGCGCTTCACCGCGTTCCTGACCGAGCATTATGCCGGTGCGTTTCCGGTGTGGCTTGCGCCCATTCAGGCGCGCGTGATTCCGATCAGCGAGAAGGTGAGCGATTACGCGCAAAAGGTGATGGAGGCGCTGTTCGGCGCGCCCGTGGTGAACGGCACCGCGGGCCTGCGCGTGGACATCGACACCTCCGCCGAGCGCATGCAGAAGAAGATCCGCGACGCGCAGCTGAAGAAGATCCCCTACATGCTGGTGGTGGGCGAGCGCGAAGCGGCGGAGGGCAAGGTGGCGGTGCGCCTGCGCTCCGGCAAGGATTTGGGCGCCATGCCGCTGGATGCTTTCATCGCCCGCATCAAGAGCGAAGCCGAGAGCCGAAAGGATGTTGGCGAGTAATCATCGCGTGCCGATCCGAGCGCGTGGTTCTTTGTTTGTTCTTGACAAGGCTACTCTTCCGAACACATTATATCCCGCTTCGTGCTGCCCGATTCTCATGAACGAACAGAACCATCCCGCAATTTCATCGACCGATGCACAACGCCAAAGGCTGATCGCAGCGAGGATAGCTATTGGTGAGGCATGGGCGATAGATGGCCGTCGGTGTCTGGAGTTGTCCCAGCCCGAGCAAGACACACAACCTGCAAAGCTAGCGCACAGGACGAGGGCCAAAAAACCTGTGGACGCAAGGGTCACTCCTCGGCGTGTTTCCGCGACGCCGCGCTATCGTGCAGACGTTGACCGGTCGTGCGCTGACATGGTATCGCGGACTATGAGTACCATACCGATGATCGGGCCTTATGCATTGAACAGCGTCGTCGAGGGCGATTGTCTGAAGCTGATTCAGAAGCTGCCTGATGACAGTGTAGACGTTGCTGTCACTTCACCGCCGTATTGGGGGCAGCGCATGTCGGCGGGAACCGGCGTCGAAGAGGATCCACGCAGCTATATTTGCGCCCTTACAGGCATCTTTACGGCATTGCTGCCGAAGCTGAAGCGGGACGGGCTGGTCTGGATTAATTTAGGCGATGCTTACAATACGCCGGTTAATTGGCGTTTTGAGGACCACACCTACAGTTCACTCGGGCCCGACGCAACGGGACTCAATCCAGAGAATTCAGCCTACACAAAGCCACGAGCTAAGCGGAGAGCCTACGTAGACAAAGAGGTTCCTTGGCTCACATACGGGAATCTATTGTCCCTTCCGTACCGTTTGATACTCGCGCTCTGCGACGCAGGCTATTTATCGCGCGGGGAGATCATCTGGCGCAAGCGGAATCCTATGCCCGAAGGACGCTGTCGTCGACCGCATCGGCAGCACGAATCCATTTATCTTTTGGCCAAGCAAGAGGACCATTCATTTCGGGTCACACCGCCGGTCGGAAGTGTGTGGGAGTTCGGGAACGAAAAGATCGACGGCCTTGCCCATTTTTCACGATTCCCGGAGGAGCTACCTCGTCGCTGCATTGACGCCTATGGTAAGAGCGGCAAAGATATTGTTGTACTGGACCCATTCTCCGGCTCGGGGACGGCCGGCATCGCTGCACTTAAACTGGGATGCTCCTATATAGGATTCGAGATCGACGCTCTACAGGTGCAAGCCTCAAATAAGCGACTCCGCCGAATTTTCGAGGAGGAGACTCCCCTTCTGAGGCGCGCCACTGGTTAAGCCCTTAATCCGACTTTGTGCGACTTCCAGTGATTCACGATCATTCTCACCATTGCATCCGGCTGCTTGTCATGAAGGCTCATCGTGTAAATATATTTTCCTGATGGTGTATTCGCTGGACTGGGCGGCGTGCGCAAATTGAATGAGAAGAGCGCATCGAATTGGCCCGCATTCTCGATGTACCCGCGCTTCAGTCGCACTTTGTCTTTGTCAACCGCCATCGTGCGGCCACCGAGCTCGCCGAAATTGATGCCAATACCATGCGGTGGCGGATAGCTCTTGGCATCCATGGTAATGAGTATTGAGAGGAGTCCCTGCTGCATAAAGCCGAGGCTGGCCGGGACATCATCCTGCACACGTTCGGCGATACTCGACTTCACGTGAGCGGCACCGAAAACAAGCCATTCTGTGCCCCTCTTCCCCTCGACAAACAGATCAATTTTCGTGGACCTAGTATCTTTGATACCCAGCTTGGAAAGAATGGCGTTCGCTTCGCCAGCGGGCAGAATCCGTATCCGGACACCATAGGACGCAAGGCGTGGCCCATAGAGTGTAGCAAAGGCACGTTCCAGGGCGAATCCGGAGACGCGCTTCCACCTCGCATCACTCCACCCCTTACTGAGGAGGTGCCGGTAAATGACGTGATGCCAGAGATCGCTCGGGTTTGCCTTGGGGCAGGTGTTTGCCAGTTCAAGAAAGGAATTAGCGACAACCGTTGAGACCTGCTCACCATTTGCAATATGTGAATCAATACGTTGGTCGAGACGCTTACGTGCCTGCCTCACCTCGGCATCGGTTACGTTGTCGATTTCGACAAGGGCCGAGGGTACACCCGCCTGGACCGATTTGCATTCAATTCTAGCCATTATGCGATCGTTAGTCGAATAGCGCGCTTGGCTTCAATTTGAGTGCACGCGCGATTTTGATGATGTTGATAAGGCTCACGTTTCGCTCTCCTCGCTCCACACCTCCTATGTAGCTACGGTCCAGTCCGGCAGCTGATGCCAACGCCTCTTGCGACAATAGCGCCTTGTGCCGCAGCTCGCGGACGCGAACTCCGAATCCTTTTCGAATCGCTCTTGCCGCTTTCTGTTCCATCTCCAAAATACGATATGCATGCGGTCGATGAGTCCACGGACTTCGCGTACCTTTTTGCTCTTCTGGTGAATTCCGGCGTTTTACGGGCCGAAGATCGACTTCATGATCCGCTCGGCCATCGGCACGGAATACACCATATCCACCAACCAGCTGGATTTCCTCGCCACCGAAACCTTCGGCCTGAAATACATCGGCGAGGATGGCGCGGAGCATCCGCTGTATGTCATTCATCGCGCGCCGCTCGGCACGCACGAGCGCTTCACCGCCTTTTTGATCGAGCACTATGCCGGCGCGTTCCCGGTGTGGCTGGCGCCGGTGCAGGCGCGCGTCATTCCGATTTCCGAAAAGGTGAATGACTACGCGCGGAAGGTGGTCGATACGCTGTTCGCCGCGCCGGTGGTGAACGGCACCGGCGGTTTGCGCGTGGATATCGATACCTCGGCCGAACGCATGCAGAAGAAAATCCGCGACGCGCAGCTGAGGAAGATTCCCTACATGCTGGTGGTGGGCGAGCGCGAAGCGGCGGAAGGCAAGGTGGCGGTGCGCCTGCGCTCCGGCAAAGACCTGGGCGCCATGCCGCTGGATGCTTTCATCGCCCGCACCAAACACGAAGCCGAAACGCGCAAGGATATCGGCGAGTAGCGGTCATCCTGCGCCGCTTGCGGGGGAGGTGCCGAGCAAGCGAAGCGCCGCGAGGCGGAAGGAGTAGCGCGAGCAGCAATGAGCATCGGCACCAACGGAGTTACCCCTACCGTCTGTCGCTCGTGCGATCCACCTCCCCCGTAAGCGGGGGAGGATAAGAATCGCGGCTTCGCGTCTGCCATCAACCTGACTTGCCCAGCGCATAAAGGGATGGGATTATCGCGCCATGAACGAGCTTGTCTTTGAGGTGACGCAGGAAGCCGACGGAGGCTTCGTGGCGGAGGCGCTGGGCGAGGGTATCTTCACGGAAGGGGACAGCTGGGAAGAGTTGCGCGCCAATGTGCGTGAGGCGGTGCGCGCCTTCTTCTTCGACCGTCCCGCGCCCGAAGCGATCCGGCTGCACCTGGTGCGCGACGAAGTGCTTGCGTGAAGCTGCCGCGCGATCTGGATGGCCGGCAGCTTGCCCAAACCCTTATTCGCCATTTCGGCTATCGCGAGGTCAACCGCGTTGGCAGCCATATCATTCTGCAGACGGACACGCCGAAGCATCACCGAGTGTCGGTTCCCGATCACGACCCGCTCCGCATTGGCACTCTGAACGCTATCCTGCGCTCGGTCGCGGAAGCGAAGGGAATCAGCCGCGCCGAAATCCTATCGCGCGTGTAACCGACGCGATAATCCGCGACGCGCAGCTGAAGAAGATTCCCTATATGCTGGTGGTGGGCGAGCGCGAGGCGGCGGCAGGCAAGGTGGCGGTGCGCCTGCGCTCCGGCAAAGACCTCGGCGCCATGCCGCTCGACGCCTTCATCGCCCGCATGCGCCGCGAAGCCGAATCGCGGGTGGATATGGTGGACTGCGGGTAGCCCCCGAACCCATCAGCAAAGCGGTGCCACCAGCTTTACGGCAGCCAGCGGGGTGTGCGAAACGTAAAGCAGGTTTCTTCAGAGGTGGAAGACACTTCCAATTTCCCGCCATGGGCGCGGGCGATTTCGCTCGAAATGTAAAGGCCGAGCCCAAGGCCCTGCTGGCTGGGCCGGACGTGTTCGCGCGTGAAGGGCTGAAACAGCCGTTCCATTGCTTCCGGAGGAACGGGGTCCCCCGAATTGGCGACGGCCAACACGAAATCGGCGCCCTCAAGATGCGCAGCAATTCTGACGATTCCATCCGAGGCGCCATGGGCGAGTGCGTTCGCAACAAGGTTCGACAGCAATTGTGACACCCGTTGCGGATCGCAGTTCACCACTTCGGGCAGCGAAATATCTGCTTCTATGGTTCTGTCCGGATGTGCAATTCTGGCCTCTTCCAGGACATGCCGGATCGCAGGCTCAAGCAGGACCGAGCGGCGGTCGATAACGATTCCGCCGCCGAGGCGCGCGCGGGCAAAATCCATCGTGGTGTCGATAAGGTTCTGCACGCGCAAAAGGCTTTGCTGCACGAGCGTCACAATGCCCCTGGCCTTTTCGTCCAAAGGCGTCTTGGCGATCAGCCGCATGCCGGCTTCGATTGCAGCCACGGGATTGCGCAAATCGTGGCCAAGAATGGCCATGAACTGCTCCCTCAGTTCGACTCCTTCGCGAAATTGCTCGCGCGACTCGAGCGCTGCCGTTCGCCCCTCCAGCAATCCTCGCTCGTAAGTTCTGCGATCGACTGCCTTGGAGACGGTGAATTTGACGTGCATGAAATTGGCGGCTGCATCGCGGCGCTCGAGCGCGTTCACGAAGACCGGGAGGCGCTTGCCGCCTTTGAAGGCGATTTCGAGAGCCACCTCGTCGAAGCAACCCTGCATTTTCAGCAGCGGGGCGAGATGGGTCTCATAGAAAATCTTGTCGCCTACCGGTAGATGGTCGGCAAAGCGCGTGCCAGCGAGTTCCTCGGGCGAACATCCCACCCAACCGGCAAAGCGCCTGTTCCCGTGTAGAATTCTGCCGTCACCGTCGGCGATCAGGAATCCGCAAAGCGCATTTTCGAAGAAATCTTCGAAGCTCTCCCGCGAAATGGCAGGCGGCGTACCCGCAAGGTGTCCCATCTAGGATAAGAAATCCTCTATTGCGGCCACGGTTTCTTCCGGCGCACTGAGATTGGGGCAATGGCCCGTCGCGTTCAGCACCACCAATTTGCTGCCGGGCAGCTTCTCATGCAGGTACTCACCCACCGCAATGGGCGCGATCACGTCGTTCGAGCATTGCAGGATAAGACAGGGCGCGGTGCAGTCCGCCAGAATGTCTCGCGCGTCGGACAAAAAGGTTACTCCGGCGAAGTGCCTGGCGATTTTAGGATCGGTCCTGCAAAAGCTGTTGCTGAGTTCTTCGCCCAATTCCGGCCGGTCTGGATTTCCCATGATCACGGGTGCCATGCTGGCCGACCAGCCAAGATGGTTGCTGTCGAGGGACTCCAATAGCTCCTCAATCTGCGCCCTTGTGAAGCCGCCGGTGTAGTCCCCATCGTCGATGTAGCTGGGCGATGGGGCGACGAGTACCAGCGACTGGAACAGGCCTGGCGATTTGCTGGCTGCCATGATGCCGATCATGGCGCTGACGGAATGCCCCACGAAGATCGCGCCTTTCAGGTTCAGCGAGGTCCCGATCTCTATAATGTCGTCCGCATAGCTCCCCAGAGTTGCATATTTGTGGAAGTCATAGGCCCGCAGGTCAGAACCTCCTGCGCCCACATTGTCGAAGAGCACAGTCCTGTAGCGATCTTCAAAGGCGGGGGCCACAAAGCGCCACATATTCTGGTCGCAGCCGAAACCATGAGCGAAGAGCATGGCCGTTTCGCCATTGCCGCGCACATGGACATTATTTCGCTTCAGAACGCTCATGTTTTGCCCGGAAAGGACCGAGTATCCGCTCGGGCCGCTCCTCTGGCAACCGCCGGTGGAGCGGCGTCAGGCAGGAACGCGGGAAAGGGGAGATCACCTGTCCCGCAGTCAGAAATCATCGCAGGTCCCGCGGCGGGAATGGTTGCTGAGGCGTTTCCAACCGCACGCGGAGGATGACATGCAAATCAAACGCGACGGTTCGCGGCCCATAAGCAAAGGGCCGGCGGAGTATTTCACCGGCGACGTGCGGATCGAGCCGCTGTTTCAGTCGCCGGGGCCGGCTGAGTTCAGCGGCGCCAGCGTGACCTTTGAGCCCGGCGCGCGCAGCGCCTGGCACACCCATCCTTGCGGGCAGACTCTGATCGTCACCGCGGGACTCGGCTGGATGCAGTGCTGGGGCGAACCGAAGGAGGAAATCCGCCCCGGCGATGTCATCACCTGTCCGCCGGATAAGAAGCACTGGCACGGCGCCACCGGCAAAACTGCGGTCACGCACATCGCGATCCAGGAATCGCTGAACGGCAAGAACGTCGAATGGCTGGAGAAGGTAGGCGATGAACAATACCTCAGCTGAGGTCGCGCCAAATTCCGGAATGCCAAACTGAATTGCCCTGATCGCGCTGTTGCGCGCGACCGGCTGATGACGGGTGTTTCAGCACCGGAGAATCTTGAGCGGGTTGCCCCCGAATTCATTGCTTCGCGGGACCGGTTGCGCGTAGGTTTTGCTGTTCGAGGCGGAACGGGGCCGGCTCAATGGAACGCGAAAACAGTTCAGCGCACGATGGCGGCAGCGCTGCGGCGCATACGGGCGGCAGCGCCGCGCCGCAGGTAAAACCTGTTCCACTGTCGCTGGTGATCGCAGTCTTCATCGGCAACGGGCTCGAGTTCTACAACTTCCTCAGTTACGCGCTCTTCTCCGTCTACATCGGCAAGGCATTCTTTCCGTCGCACGACGCCTCGCTCAGCACGCTGCTGTCGCTTGCGACCTTCGGCGTCGGCTTCATCACGCGGCCGCTCGGCGCCATCGTGCTCGGGAGCCTGGGCGACCGCATCGGCCGCAAGCCGGCCATGCTGATTTCGTTCGTGCTGATGGGCGTGGGCATGCTGGGCCTTGCGGTCACGCCGACTTATGCCGCCATCGGCATTGCCGCGCCGATTCTCGCGATCCTGTTCCGGCTGGTGCAGGGCTTCGCCCTAGGCGGCGAGGTGGGGCCGACAACCGCCTACATGATCGAGGCGGCGCCCGCGCACCGGCGCGGACTCTATGGCTCAATGCAATACACCACGCAGGATGCATCTTCGTTGATCGCGGCGCTGGTGGCGGTTGGCCTCAGCGCTTTGCTCACTGCAGGCCAGATGCAGGAATGGGGATGGCGGATCACGTTTCTCATCGGCGTGCTCATCGTTCCCTTTGGCCTCTATATCCGGAACAAATTGCCGGAAACGATGCACGCCGCCGACGATGCCGCGCTCGCGCCCGATGCCACATCCGGAACGCTGACCCGGCGCCGGCTTCTGCGGCCCTATTTGCGCGTCATCGCCTGCGGGCTGGCGCTGCTCGCCAGTGGCACCATCGGATCGTATGTGCTGACCTACATGACGACATATTCGCTGCAGACGTTGCGCATGCCGGCCGGCGTGGCATTCGGCGTCACCGTGGTGACATCCGCACTGGCGGTGCTGTTCGAGCCGGTGAGCGGCGCGCTGTCTGACCGTTTCGGGCGCAAGCCGGTCATCCTCGTGGGCTGTGGACTGACGCTCGCATCAGTGCTGCCAGTGTTCTGGATCATTAACCGCTTTCCATCCACGCTGACGCTTTATGCCGGGTTGGGCTGGTGCGCGGCGCTGTTCGCGATTGCGACGCCGCCGGTGATCATCGGGTTGACCGAGGCGCTGCCCAAGCGCATCCGGTCCGGCGCTGTTGCCACGATTTACGCGCTGTCAATTTCCATCTTCGGCGGCACCACGCAGGTCGTCATCGATGGATTGATCCGCATCACCCACAATCCGCTGGCGCCCGCGTGGTATTGGCTGTTTGCGCTTGCCGTTGGATTCGCCGCGGCGCTGTCGCTGCATGAATCGGCACCTGCGAAAATCCGGCAGTATGCCGTTGTCCCTCAGGCCGCATGAATGGGTCCGCCTTGGTCGTGTATATACGTGTATTGACACCGGCCACATAGCCGCTTAGATTTATGGGCTGCGAGGTAGTCATGGCGCGCACCAGGGCTTTTAGATCCGGCAACAGCCAAGCGGTCCGTCTCCCGGCCGAGATTGCGTACGAAGATGATGCCGAGCTGGAGGTTACACGCAGCGGAGATATTACCCTGATCTTTCCGGCGCGTGGCAGCATCGGGCATGCGGTCGAAATGCTGAAACAGATGCCGAGGCTGAAGCACGTGCCGGTTCGGCGTACGCTCGCGCGAAAGACTCGCTGGGATTAAACGCGCTTTGCCCTGGCTGCTTGACACCAACATCGCCATCCACGCCATCGAAGGTCATCCGCTGGTTCTGAACAAGCTGGTCGCGCATGACGGCGCAATGCTGCTTTCCGCCCTTTGCCTGGTGGAGCTCAAACGTGGACTTCATCGCGACCATTCGTTGGCGGCGTCCAGGCAGGCAAGGCTCGAACTCCTGACGGACCGCATCCCTGTGGCGCCCTTCGACGAACAGGCTGCGGATTGCTACGGCCGCATCATCGCGACCTGTGATTGGGACCGGGCACGCGATTTTGACCGGATGATTGCTGCCCACGCGCAATCCACAGGTTCAGTGCTTGTCACAGACAATCTTTCAGATTTCAGGGACATTCCGGGGCTGAAAGTAGAGAACTGGACGGCGGCATAGATGCCCTTCGGCCACTCGTGTTTTCCGGCACGCTCCAATCTGATACCTCCTATCTGACTTCCGATCCTTGGAACCGCCATGCCACTTTCCAATGCGCAGATGCGCGATGTCGAAAGCGTTCTGCATCCTTACACCAACCTTGTGAAGTTCCGCGAAACCGGACCGCTCATCATCGAGCGCGGCTCTGGCGTGCGCGTCTACGACGAGCAGGGGAAAGACTACATCGAGGCGATGAGCGGCTTGTGGTCTACCGCGCTCGGCTGGGGCGAGCCGCAGCTTGCGGAAGTGGCGGCTGAACAGATGCGCAAGCTTTCGTTCGCACATCTCTTTTCCGGCAAAAGCCATGAGCCCGGCATCGCGCTCGCCGAGAAGCTGAAGGAGATCGCGCCGTTTCCCGTCGGCAAGGTGTTCTTCGCCAATTCCGGATCGGAAGCGAACGACACGCAGGTGAAACTGTTCTGGTACGTTAACAACGCGCGCGGGAGGCCGCAAAAAAAGAAAATCATCAGCCGGATGAAAGCTTATCACGGCGTGACCATGGTGGCGGCGAGCCTCACCGGGTTACCCGCCAATCACAAAAGCTGGGACTTGCCGTTCGAGTTCGTGAAGTTCGCCGCGTGCCCGCACTACTATCGCGCAGGCGAACCGGGCGAGAGCGAAGAACAGTTCACCCAGCGCATGGCGGCGGAGTTGCAGGCGCTGATCGAAGCGGAAGAGCCGGAAACGATCGCGGCGATGATCGCAGAGCCGGTGCAAGGCGCGGGTGGAGTCATCCTGCCGCCGAAAGGCTACTTCCAGGCGATCGGCCGCGTGCTCTCGAAATACGATATTCCGCTGATCGACGACGAGGTGATCACCGGCTTTGGCCGCACCGGCAACTGGTTCGGCTGCGAGACCTACAAATTCCAGCCGGCGAGCATGACGCTCGCGAAAGCATTGTCGAGCTCCTACCTGCCGATATCCGCCGTGCTGCTGTCGCCGGAGTTGTGCGAGACAATCGAGGCCGAAAGCGGCAAGATCGGCACCTTCGGCCACGGCTTCACCTACACCGGCCATCCTGTGTGTGCCGCCGTGGGGCTGAAGACGATCGAGCTGTATCAGCAGCGCGATATCGTGGGGCATGTGCGCAAGATGGCGCCGCATTTCCAGAAGCGGCTTGCGGATTTGGGCGAGCATCCGCTGGTGGGTGAGGTGAGTGGCATCGGATTGATCGGCGCCATCGAGCTGGTGGCGAACAAGCAAACGAAAGCGAGCTTCGATCCCGCGAAATTCGTTGCGCCCACAGTGTTCAACTTTGCGCAGGAGGAAGGCGTGATCACCCGCGCAACTATGGGCGACCGGATCGCCTTCTGTCCGCCGCTGGTGATCACGGAAGCAGAGATCGACGAGCTGTTCGACCGCTTCGCCCGCGCGCTCGATCGCGGCCTCGACTGGGTAAAGCGGGAGGCGCTGCTGCAGTAGAGCGGCGCCGATAGCTGAATTGTCCTCCCGCAAGCGGGGGAACAGAATTGTAGCGCGAGAGGCTTTCCCTATTTCCCCAGGCTGTAGACGACGCCCGCGCCGCCGCCGCCGGAATGGGCGATGCCGTAATATTTATGGCGCTCGCCCCCGATAATTCCCGCATGCGGATAGGCGCCGTCGGTAAATCCGCCGTTGAAGCTGTGAAGCAGCACGAAACTGCCGCGCGGCGTCAGGCGGTACGCCGTGCCGTTTCCGGGGTTGCCGCCGCCATAGGAGGTGGTGCCATAGAGCATGCCCGTTGCGGTCCGGAGCAGGTCGCCCATCGGGTATTCGCCATCGTCCTCACCCAGAAAGGTGTAGAGGACTTTGAACTTCCCGTTCGCCTTCAGTTCGAACACCGTGCCTTTGCCGTTGGCGCCGTAGGTCGCCGTGCCGTAGAGATTGCCGTTCTCGTCGCGTGTCAGCCCGCCTTGCGGATTGGCGCCGTCGCTGCCACCGGTGAAGGAGTGCAGCGTGGTGAAGGTGCCGTCCGGCGCGACCTTGAAAATAATTCCATAACCGCCGCTGCCGCCGAACTGGGTGACGCCGTAGAGATTGCCCGCGCTGTCGCGGTTCAGGGTTGCCGATGGACCGGAACCGTCGCTGCCGTTGAATTCGTGCAGCACGCGGAAACTTCCATCGGCCGGCAATTCGAACACCGTGCCGCTACCTGTTGCGCCGCCGCCATAGGCGACACCGTATAAGTTGCCCAGTTCATCGCGGACAAGACTGCCGATCGGCGCCTGTCCATCGCTGCCGGTGAAACTGTGCAGCACGGTGTAGTTGCCGTCCGCCGCCAGCCGGAAGATAACGCCGTTGCCGGAATCGCCTCCCGCGGCAGCGGTGCCGTAGATGTCGCCGGTCGCGGGATCGTGCACCACGCCGCCATTGGGATTGGCACCGTCGCTGCCGCCGGTGAAGGAATAGAGCACCTTCTCCTTTCCCTTGAGTGTCAGCTGGAACACCACGCCGGCATCGGTATCGCCGCCATTGGGCGTGGTGCCGTAGAGCTTGCCCGCGTTCAGCTCGAGCCCGTTGGCAACCGGATAGGCGCCGTCCGGGCCGCTGAAACCGTGCACGATGGCGAAGGTTTGCGCCTGAGCCGCGGGCGCAAGCGCGCCAAACGCAAGAACCGAACCCAGAATGACACTGCGGAACGTAGCTGAAAACATCGAAGAAGACCCTCTGAACCTGTTGCGGGTTATGGCCGCTTCTTATAGCTGCTCTCTACCGGCCGTCGACTCGCAATCCGAAATCGAAAGGCGCGTTCACATTGCGCTGCCGAATTCACTTCAGAAAGTAGAAGGCCGGCGGTGTTGCCGGGAACCTGCCGTGCGGAGAATCGTTTGAATCTGTGGCGCGCATCGAATGCCATGCTCTTCACGGAGCAAGCGATTGAAAGATCGTAACAGGCGATGCGCGCTGTTTCTGCTTTCCACATGCCGCAGACCAGGAGAGTTTCATGGCCGGACCGTTCACGCTGAAACCGCTGCCGTGGGCCGAGGACGCGCTCGCGCCCACCATTTCTGCCCGCACCATCGAGTTCCATTATCACAAGCATCACAAGGCTTACGTCGACAAGCTGAACACGCTGGTGGAGGGCACGCGCTACGCAGACATGCCGCTCGAGCAGGTGGCGCGCGCAACGGCTGGTGGCAAAGATGCGAAAGACAAGCAGATCTTCAACAACGCCGGGCAGGTGTGGAACCACGATTTCTACTGGCGCTCGCTGACGCCGAAAGCCGTGCAACCGGGCGGGAAGCTGAAAGACTGCATCGCGCGGGATTTCGGCAGCACCGACGCGCTGATCGGGCAACTGGCAGAGGCGGGCAAAACGCAGTTCGGCTCGGGCTGGGCGTGGCTATGCTCGAACAACGGCAGGCTGTCGGTTGAGAAAACGCCGAATGCCGAAGACCCGATGGCGAAGGGCATCAACTGCCTGCTCACCGTCGATGTGTGGGAGCACGCCTATTATCTCGACTATCAGAACGAGCGGCCGCGCTACCTGCAGGAAGTGCTCGGCAAACTGCTGAACTGGGACTTCGCGGCGGAGAATCTGGCGCGGGAATCGGAGCCGGTTCGCGCCGCCGCCTGAACCGGCCGCGCCTCGCCGGCAAAAAATTCCAAGAAGCTGGATTCCTTGGCGCCGCGTCCGGTTTGGAGGCCGCCCACTCACGTTCGCGTTGTAGGCTCACTTAGCCGAAAATTGGTTCGGGTCGTGTAAACCCGAACGGCAAAATTCCGGCTCGAAAGTACCACGTGGAGGCGTCAGGCTTGACGGCGTTTTCGCCATCACAGTCCCCACAACCTTTTGCACGGCGATGCTGCCGCAATATCTGTTGTGTATGAGAATTCATAAACCGAAACAGCACCAATGATCCTGGCAACACTGATAAGGGCTGCGATCGTGATTTCGATCTTCGTCCTGCCCCCAATGGCGGGTTGCAGAAGGCCGTTCAGCAAAGAATTGGCCTTGCACGAAAGTTCGTGGGATGCGGCAGCCGCCGCCTTGACCGGCGACCGTGTGATCCCATCCGTTTATGCGTCCGCTGAACGAGACAAGGCGCCCGCGAGGGGGCGCCTTTCTCACTCGTGCAGTAAGTAACGTTACGACGATGCGCCGCCGCTGGTAACGGTGGTGACAGCGCGGCGGTTCTGCGCCCAGCAATCTTCCGAGGATTGCGTGCAGATGGGCCGCTCCTTGCCGTAGGAAATCGTATCGACACGGCCGGCCGAAACGCCGAGGCTTACAAGATACTCCTTCACCGCATTGGCGCGGCGGGCGCCCAGCGCGAGGTTGTATTCGCGGGTGCCGCGCTCGTCGCAATGGCCTTCTACGGTCACGCGCACCTGCGAATATTTCTGCAGCCACTGCGCCTGCCGCTGCAGCACGCCGCGATCCTCTTCGTCGATATTGTATTCGTTGTAGCCGAAGTGAACCGTGTCGCCGACATTGACGCGCAGGTCTTCGGCGCTGCCCGGAATGATGCTGCTGGTCTGTCCGCCCGTAACGGCGCCATTGTCCATCGGTGGCGGCGCTTCCATCGGCGGGGGCGCCGTGTTGGCCGGGGGTTTGCTCGCGCAGCCGGCGAGCGCGATCAGCCCCGCGGCGGCAATCAGCTTGATGGTGGTGGGGAATTTCATCATTTCACATCGCTCCGCTTCTTCTGCCAGCCCGCGTGTGCGCCGGACTTGCGTTGGGGGAGGCGCGCACACCCCGATTACGCCGCATCGGCCGAATCAAAGCCAGATGCCATATTTTGGCACAGTACATACTCCTACTGAATCAATGGTGACCAAGCCGGATCGGATGCCGCGCCGGGCGAGGCTACCCGCTGCTCGTTCCGCCCTGTCGCATCCACCGACCAGATTTGCGAGGCGCGGCCGCCGCGCTCTGAGCGGGTGAACATCAGCACGCGGCCGTTGGGCGCCCAGGTGGGGCCCTCATCGTGCCAGCCGTCCGTAATGATGCGCTCGCCGGACCCATCGGGCCGCATCACGCCGACGCGGAAACTGCCGTTCGCATCTTTCGTGAACGCGATCAGGTCCCCGCGCGGACTCCATACAGGGGTGCCATTCCTTCCGCTGCCGAAGCTGATGCGGTGTGCATTCGAGCCATCGGCATTCATCACATAAACCTGCTGCGAGCCGCCGCGATCGGACTCGAACGCGATCTGCGTGCCGTCTGGCGAGAAGCTGCCGCCTGTATCGATAGCCGGATCGGAGGTGAGGCG
>JAICVV010000250.1 GCA_025935155.1 Alphaproteobacteria bacterium | reverse complement strand
GGAGAAACTGCCACCGGCCATCAGCACGGCGCAGTATTTGCGCAGCCGCAAGCTGCGGCGCGTGATCATCAAGGGGCAGGACAAGAGCCGCTGGACCGACGCCTACCACGCCATTCTCACCGCGCCGTGGTGGCTGTTCCTGGCAGGGCTGGCGGGCGTGTTCCTCGTCGTGAATGTGGGTTTCGCGTCGCTCTATCTCACCGATCCCAATGGCATCGAGCATGCGCGGCCGGGCAGCTTCTGGGACCGCTTTCTGTTCAGCGTGCAGACCATCGGCTCCATCAATTACAGCGTGATGGTGCCGAAGTCCGCCTTTGTGAACAGCGTGGTGGTGGTGGAAGCGTTCATGGGCTTCCTCTACCTCGCCATCATGGCGTCGCTCATGTTTGCGCGGCTGTCGCGGCCGCACGCCCGCGTGGTGTTCAGCAAGGTCGCAGTGGTGGCGCCGTTCGATGGTGTGCCCACGCTGATGTTCCGGGCAGCGAACCAGCGCGGCAACCAGATTTTCGACGCCGCAATCAGCGTGACACTGGCGTATCAGGCGGTCAGCAGCGAGGGCATTGCGATGCGCCGCTTTCAGGAGCTGGAGCTGGTGCGCTCACGTACTTCCCTCTTCACCCTGTCCTGGACGGTGATGCACGCGATCAACGAGCAAAGTCCGCTCTACGGTGTTTCAGTTGAACGTCTCGTCGAGCGGCAGATGGAAATCATCGTGCTCCTGCGCGGCACCGACGATACGCTCGCCGACCTGGTCTATGTGCGCCACGCCTACACGCCGGACGATATCGTGTGGAACCACCGGTTTGTGGACGTGCTTTCGGTGACGCCGCACGGCAGGCGGGTGGTGGACCTCACCCGCTTTCACGACACCTGCCCTATCGCCTGATGGGGGCACCGCGGTCAGTGGTTTCTTCCATCTTGATCGGGGAGCCGCGATCCATCGCCTCGTGCTCTACTTCCACGATGGGCTTGTCCGTAAACAGGTATTCGCGCAGCTGCTTGTCGAACAGCGGCTCGTGCCGCCTGATCCATTCGATCAGCATGGAGGCGTGCTCCATCTCTTCCTTCGCGTTGTGCAGAAGTACTTCACGCAGATCGGCGTTGTCCGTGTCATCTGCGCGCTGGCGATACCAATCGACGGCTTCCAGTTCCTCCATCAGCGACACGATTGCGTAGTGCAGATGCAGCGTGTGCGCCTGCAACTTTTCGCGAGGGACGTGAAGAATTTCACTGGACATCGGCGATCGGCTCCGGATTGCATGGGCACTCTGCTAATCTCTTGCGGGGCCCACTGCAAGGCGGCTTCAGGCGTTTGCCGGCGGGGCGAGCGACGGAACATTCGGCAAAGCGCGAATGCCGCCCATGAACAAGGCGGTGGCGAATTCTGCGGTCGCGTTGGTGTCGGCAAATTCACGCCGCAGCATTCGTTCTGCCAATTCGAAAGCAACGCCGATCAGGGCTGCCATAAGGAAATCGGCATCCACCGGCGGCAGCAGTCCTTTGGCGATTGCCGTTTCCAAATCCTCCCGCAGCTCCTGAAAACCAGCGATGATTTCCGCTGTATCCATGCGGACGCGC
Source organism: Alphaproteobacteria bacterium (assembly GCA_025935155.1). Classification (GTDB taxonomy): domain Bacteria; phylum Pseudomonadota; class Alphaproteobacteria; order Micropepsales; family Micropepsaceae; genus Rhizomicrobium. The sequence goes on along the minus strand of JAICVV010000250.1, from coordinate 2,444 downwards.
AGGGTATCGGTGTTGCGGTGAATGGCACGAAAGTTTGCCTCGTCGTTGGCCACAAATTCGAAGAAGGTGCGGAACGTGCCGGAAATGAACTCCTCAATGCTCTGTGCTTTCGCGCGCTCCTCATGCAGGCGCGGGCGGATGCGCAATGCGCTTTCATCCTGGATCGCCTGAAACACTTCCTCTTTGGAGCGAAAATAATTGTAGAAGGTGCCGGAGGCGAGCGGCGTCGTGCGGATGATGTCACGCACAGTGGCGGCGCCATACCCCAGCTCGGCGAACACGCGGCGCGCGGCTTCCAAAATCATTTCGCGGTTCTGGGCTTTGGTCTGCTCGCGCTTGCCCTTCAGATGCAGATCGGCGCGCGGAATTGGCTCGATATATTCGGGAGGCATGCATAACCCTGGGGTTGCAGGAATACCCTAACATTCCATAGCACCGGGTCAACTTCATGAGGCGTCCGCGCCGATCGCCTGCGCGATGGTGGAGAATCCATCGTGCTCAAGGCAGTTGAGCAATTCCTTCTTGATGCGCGCGATGAGCTTTGGGCCTTCGTAGGCCAAAGCCGTGTACAATTGTACCAGCGCGGCCCCGGCGCGGATCTTTGCGTACGCGTCGGCGCCGGAAGACACGCCGCCAACGCCAACGAGTGTGAGGCGGCCGCCCACTCGCTGACGCAATTGTTTCAATACCTCCGTCGAACGCTGGAAGAGCGGCACTCCGGAAAGCCCGCCGCTTTCGGACGCGTTTGCATCGCGCAGTGTAGACGGCCGTGCAATCGTCGTGTTCGTCGCGATAATGCCATCAAGGCCGGATGCGAGCGCGATGTCGGCAACGTCAGCAATTTCCCCTTCTGTCAGATCGGGGGCAATCTTCAGAAGCAGCGGAACCTTCGCCGCAACGCGCTCCGATTCGAGCGCAGCGAACAATCGTTCAAGCTCGTCCCGGCTCTGCAGCGCGCGCAGGCCCGGCGTATTCGGAGACGAAACATTGATGGTGATGTAGTCCGCGAGCGGAGCCAATCGCCGAAAGCCGATGCGATAGTCTTCGATACGATCGGGACTGTCCTTGTTGGCGCCGATGTTGATGCCGAGCACCCCACAGCGTTTGCGATGCGCGAGCCGCGCCGCCATCGCCTCCATTCCCCGGTTGTTGAAACCCATACGATTGATGACCGCTCCATCCGCAGGCAAACGAAACAGGCGCGGTTTTGCATTGCCGGCCTGCGGCCGCGGGGTCACCGTTCCGCACTCCACTAGGCCGAAGCCGAACTTCGTCATTGCATCCGGCACTTCGGCGTCCTTGTCGAAGCCGGCGGCAAGGCCGATGGGATTGGATAGGTCACAGCCGAAAGCCCGAACGGCCAGCCGCGGATCATCTGGCGTTGCATCCGGCAGCAACGGGCCGACGGCGCCCAGAAGCCGGATCGTAGCGCGATGCGCGGCTTCGGGCGGCAGCAGGCGCAACACCCTCGCTCCCGTCTCAATCAGCATCCCGCAAGACCCTAATCAGCGTCTCCCAACCGCCTGCTCTAGATGATTACTCGCTTGCGTGCATCCATAGAATCGGCTACCACATGGTTTCTTGGGGATTTCTTCTCATGACGCCACAAATGCTCACCCATACACAGGTCTGGGAAGGCATCGACTCCCTTGCCTCGCGCCACGATCTCTCCGTTTCCGGGCTGGCGCGGGCGGCTGGCCTGGACCCCACCACCTTCAACAAAAGCAAGCGCATCGGGCCGGACGGGCGGCCGCGCTGGCCTTCCACCGAAAGCCTCGCGAAATCGCTCCAGGCCACCGGCGAAACCTTCGAGGAATTTGTGCTGCAGATGAGCCGCCTCAAGGGGGCGCGCGCCTTCGGCAAGCCCATTCCGCTGATTGGCCTGGCGCAGGCCGGCCGTGAGGGCTTCTTCGACGATGCCGGATTTCCGCTGGGTACCGGCTGGGATGAAATCCCGTTTCCGGAGCTGGCCGACGAACATGCCTACGCGCTCGAAGTCAGCGGCGATTCCATGCTTCCGGTTTATCGCGATGGCGACCGTATTGTGGTGTCGCCTTCTGCCAGTTTGCGCCGCGGCGACCGCGTGGTGCTAAAGACTCAGGCCGGCGAAGTGATGGCGAAGCAGCTGGTGCGCCTCAGTTCCCAGCGCGTGGAATTGAAGTCGCTCAATGCGGAATACGAAGACCGCCACTTTCTGCTGGCGGATGTGTCCTTCATTCACCGCATCATCTGGGCGAGTCAGTAGCGTTCGGATAACCCTGGTAGCGCCGGATGGTTTGCTGGAATGCATCCATATCGTTTGTCTTCAAGATTCGCAGAAGCTCGCGCGCACGTTTCTGGCTCTCTGAATCGTAAGCAGTGGCCGGCTTTCCGGCGATAACGCGTGACAGCGATGTTTCGATCTCCTTGCGATACGTCGCGGCATCGTAGCCGGACAGTGAGAG
>JAICVV010000108.1 GCA_025935155.1 Alphaproteobacteria bacterium | reverse complement strand
TTTGGTGTCGTCGATGCTGAGCGTAGTCTGCGTCACATAGGCCACGCGCGTATCCTCGGGAATGGCCAGCGCCTCCACATCCGATTCGGAGGAAACCAGATAAGTCGGGCCGCCCACTTGTCCCATGGTGCCTTCCACCTCTGGGTGGCCGGCATGTCCCACCAGAATCAGCGTGCGCGCATCGCCGACGTAGCGGCGGCCCTGATTATGGACTTTGGACACCAGTGGGCAGGTCGCGTCCAGCACGGGTAATCCACGCCGGCTGGCCTCATCGATCACCGAACGCGGGACGCCGTGCGCGCTGAACACCGTCATGGCGCCGTCCGGCACTTCGCTCAGCTCCTCCACAAATCGGGCACCCTTGCTTTTCAGATCCTCCACCACATGGCGGTTATGGACGATCTCATGGCGCACATAGACGGGCGCATGGTAGCGGTCGAGCGCCTGCTCCACGATGTCGATAGCCCGTACCACACCGGCGCAGAAGCCTCGAGGTTGTGCCAGTATTACCCGCATGAACCTTCCATGTTGCGCCGTGCCGAGCGGCGGCGTTCCCAATAGAAATGAGTTGCCAAGCCCCCCGTTTCTAGGGAACTCCTGCCCCCGCGGCAATGTTGCAGCGCGAGGGGCCAGATGTACCGAATGGAAAGGGATTTTTCCGGCCTTCTCGCGGCCTTGAAGGTCACGGGGGAGCAGGTGGATGTGGCTCTCGGGGCACTGCTCCCGAAGCCGGCGGGGCTGCAGGCCCGCGTCCAGGAGGCGATGCGGTATGCGATTTTTGCAGGGGGCAAGCGGCTGCGGCCGTTCCTGCTGCTGCAAAGCGCAACCCTGTTCGGCGTGCCACCGGAACAAGCGCTGAGAGCCGCGGCGGCCATCGAGTGCGTGCACACCTATTCCCTGGTCCATGACGACCTGCCCTGCATGGATGATGACGATCTGCGCCGCGGGCGCCCGACCACGCACAGGGCTTTCGATGAAGCAACCGCGGTGCTGGCCGGCGATGCGCTGCTGACGGTGGCGTTTGAGATTCTCGCGGACGCGAAAACTCATCCTTCCGGCGAGGTGCGCGCGCGGCTTGTTGCCGAACTTGCGCGCGCGGGCGGCATGCTCGGCATGATCGGCGGCCAGATGATCGACATCGAAGCATCGACGCAAGGGTTCGGTGTTGACGAGGTGATCCTGTTGCAACGGCTGAAGACCGGCGCGCTGTTCGAATTCTGTTGTGTCGCCGGACCCATTCTCGCCGAAGCCGGTACCCAGCATGAAAACCGGTTGCGCGAATACGCGGGCGATTTCGGGTTGGTGTTCCAGATTACTGACGATCTGCTGGACGTGCTGAGCACCGCGGAGAAAACTGGCAAGGCGGTCGGCAAGGATGCGCAGCAGGGGAAGGCGACGCTTGTGTCCCTGCTGGGCGTAGATGCCGCGCGGGCAAAAGCTGAAAACTTGGCCCATGCCGCATCCGATCGCATTGCCAGCTATGGCGGTGCGTCAAGTCATCTCCAGGCACTGCCGCCCTATCTGCTCCACCGCGAAAGCTAATCTATTTCAATGCAGAGCTTTTTGGCGGCGAGAACCGCGCGGCCATTTCCTCAAGATGTGCACTGAGGGCGGCGATATCGCCGCCATGCTGGCTTAAGTAGGCACCGAACTCCGCCCGCTGCGCCAGTCCCAGCCAAATGCCCATGAGCGATGCATCCACTACAGCAAATTTCCCGCCGCCTTCGTCGGCCACGCGGAATGCAACCGGCAACGGATCGGGATCGTTCGGCATGGCTGGATCAACCACGACGGCATTGACGATGTAATCGCCCGGTGCGCGCTCAATTGAATCCGTCACCTTGAGTGTTTGTCCGCCGTAGCCATTCAACTGCGATTCATAATTGGCAACGGTGAACGCCTTGTATGCTTCCGCATACATGTCGAGATCGGAGGCGGCCGCTTTGTCCCGAGCATCGCTTAGCATGAAGAGTGCCATTTTCCGGGTGTCGAGCACCTCGCCGAGCAAAGCGCCGATTTGCTGGCGCCGCTCCGCATCGTCCAGCGACTTGTCTTTCAGCACGGCGATGCCGCGGTCGATGCTCTGCTGAACGAAATTTTCCGCGGGGGTGAGCGCGAGGGCGGGTGGGGCGGCTGCCCCAATCGCCACGACCGCAATCGAAATAGACGCACGCCAGCCACACCGCATCGCAGGCTCTCCATACGCACAGGCTGCTCGAATCCTTGCGCCAGTTGAAGGTCGCTGCCAATGGAAAATTGCACGTCGGCCGCCTTATTGATTGCAACTTTCGATAAGATAAGCGGGTTTCATTATGGACCGCCGCTCCGGTCTGCCAACCTGCACAGGGACAGCACGATGACTACATTCATCCGCATCGCCGCCCTTCCGTTGATTCTGATGTTTGGAGGCGAAGCCACCGCCGCCGCGCCTTCAGCTGCGGTCAGCGATCCGGCCGCGAAAACGGTGGAGGCCTTTCACGCCGTGCTGCTCGATGCAATGAAGCATGCCAAAGAGCTGGGCGTGCAGGGGCGTTACAAAAAGCTGGAGCCCGCGATAGACGCAGCATTCGATTTTCCGGCAATGACTGAGGCCATTGTCGGTCCGGACTGGGCAAACATCTCGGCAGCGGATCGCAAAGCCGTTATCGACGCTTTCCGGCGCACCACCATCGCCAACTATGCGCGCAGTTTCGACGGCTACAATGGCGAGCAGTTTGTTACCAGTCCGCAGGTGCAGGATCGGGGCGGCGAAAAGATCGTTTCCACACAGATGACGCGAACGGGGAACACACCCATATCGTTCATCTACAAGCTCGACAATACCCATGGGGGCTGGAAGATCGACGATGTTTACGCGAACGGATTCGTTAGTCAGGTGGCTACCAAGCGTTCGGAATACGCCGCAACCTTAAAGAGCGGCGGCGCGGCAGCGTTGGCGCAGAAACTGAACGCGCTGGCAGATTCGAACCTGAAAGGCGGCTGACATTTATTCCGCGGGCGCCGTAGCGGGCTGACCCTCCAGCCCCTCTTCGGGCAGAAAGCGGTGCAGCAAGGCCGGCAGCACTATCAGCATGGTCACAAGAATCCAGAACAGCGAGATCATCAGTAATTGCCCCATGCTGGCCGTTCCTGGGTGCTTCGAGAGCGATAGCGTGCCGAATGCCGCCCCCGTGGTGCCCGCGCTCATCAGCACGGCGCGGGTGAGCGGCGACTGCAGCAGATTGCGGCCGCCGTCCCGCCACCACATCACGAAGTAGATATCGAATGCCACGCCCACGCCGAACAGCAGCGGCAGGGCGATGATGTTGGCGAAATTCAGCTGGATGCCAACCACCACGCAAGTGGCCAGTGTCAAGAGCCCGGCAAGCAGCAGCGGGATCAGCGTCACCAGTTCGTCGCCGAAGCGGCGCAGCACCAGAACCAGAATGATAGAGATCGAGACAAGTGAAATAATTCCCGCTTCAACGAAGGACCACAGGATCGTCTTGGCCGATTCCATAATGATGATCGGCGTCCCCGTGGCGTCCGGCGCAACCGCGAGGACATCGCGCGTGAAATGCCGCAAGGTCTTGTTATCCTGCGCCGTGGGAAACACCTGCACACGGTACTGCCCGTCGACGGACACCCAATCGCGCAACAGATCTTGCGGTAAAGACTGAAGGGTGATCGGTGCGGGGTGCAGGGCCGCGCGCAGCTGGTTCAGCATGACTTTTAGGCTGGGCACGAATGCAGCGGTGGCACGGGCGCGCGTTGCGGCATCGCCTTGCGCCAGCCGGTCGAGCGAACTGGCGAGCGCAAGTGCATGCTGTGCCGCGGGACCCTTGCTCATCTGCGCAGCGGCACGCAGCGATGCTGCCGTGCCGCGCAATGCCGCAACGGTTTCGGCATCGTTGGGCGGCGGCGCCAGCAGGAACGGACTGAACGTGGTGTCCAGCAGGTTTGCCGCGTCGCGGATCAGCGCGAGCTTCGGCGCCTGATCTTTGGGCACGAAGGTATCGACAGTGAGCGCCTGCGATACATTCGGCAGTTTTTCGAGCCGTTCTGCCAATGCATTCGCCGATCCGAGCGAAGGCCGCAGCACGTTGACGGTGTTCGGAGAAGTTTCCGGGTTCTTCATCAGATCGAGCGCAGTCGCCACCGATTCGGAATGCGGATTGCGCAAATCCAGCGGATTGGAATCGAAATGCACGAACGGCGTTAGCGCGAGCGCAAACAAGCCCGCAATTGCTGCGATCAGCAGCACGCGCTGGCAGCGCGCGGTGAGAAACCTGTCCACCGGCGCCAGCTCATGGAAGCCAATTTCCGCCGCTTCGCCTTGCGGCTGAAGAATCTGCAAGAAAGCGGGGAGTACGGTGATGGTAAGAGCGTAGGTGATAAGCATGCCGGTTCCGGCGATCAGCCCCAGCTGCGCCAGCCCCGCATATTTGGTGGGCAGGAAAGAGTAGAAGGCGAGTGCCGCCGCAACCGCCGCGAGAGTCAGCCCGGTTCCCGTGCAGGTTCCGGCATGGGCGAGCGCGTCCTGCAAATTCCCCAGCCGGTGACGCTCGGCGCGATAGCGGACACAAAACTGAATCCCGAAATCGACCCCCAACCCGACAAACAGCACGATAAACGCGACCGAAATGACATTGAACTTGCCGTACACCAGCAGGCCGAAGGTGGTCGCGATCCCCAAACCGATGACGATGGTCACCAGCACGGCGGCGATCATGCGGGCAGAGCGCAGCGCAAGCCAAAGCATGACGAGCGTGGCCACAAGCATCAATGCGCCCAGGAGCGCGCCGCGTTCTGTGATGGAGGCGAATTCCTCATCTGCCATCGGGACGGTACCCGTGAGCCGCACCCGCACGCCATTCGGTGGCTTCAGCCCGAGCTTGCGCGCCGTTAGCCGAATCGCCTTGCTGGCGCGTTGTCCCGGCATCAAATCGTTGTAGTCCAGCTTCGGCTGCACCTCGACGAAGCGGCGCGTGCGGGAAAGGTCAGTGGCGCCGCCCAGCATGGCACTCCAACCCAAGAAGGCCGGCTTGTTCCCGAGAACGTCGTCGATGGTTTTCGTGAACGCGGCGATGGGCAGATCGAGACTCGCTAACGCAGCTTGTCCGCTCGTTACACCAAGCAGCGTGGTGTCGAGCGTCTTCATAATGCCGCGAAGACTGGGGTCGGCTGCCAGGCCACCGAGAAAGGGCTGCGCCTTTATCAATGCGCCGGTGGTCTGCTTCACCGATGACAGCGGAAGCAGGAGCAAACCTTCCCGCTCGAAGAACGGGCCGCCGTCCGGCCGCCGCACCGAACTGAATCGCGCATGATTCTGTGCGAGCGCCGCCGCTAGCGCCCCGGCAGCTTCGTCTGCCACCTCGGCAGTCGCGCCATCCACTACAACTTCGATGGTATTGTTCTGCCGCGGAAAGGCGCGGTCGTATCGCACTTCGTTTTCCCGCCAGGCAGCATTGGGTGCGACGAGATTCTCGCTGCTGGTGTCCATCTGGAAATGCATGGCGGCGTAGGCAAGTGCGGCAAGCCCAATTGCAATGGCAAGCACCGCGATCGGCCATGCGAAGCCGCTGCTGGCGCGAACGATTCGGGAGACAAGAGCAGAAAGCATTCGGATGCCGGAATTTTCGCGACACTCCCCCGATTGTCACGAGGGGTCAACCCACATGGAACGCAGTTCTGCCATGGATTGTTGCTGCGCGGGTCCAGCGTCTGTAAGGAACAAATTTGCCGCACCCGGTGAAGGACGGCCTGCGCAATGGCGGTATCAGGAATGCACATCTCTCCCGAAATGCAGACGGCGTGGACGCAGTACTGGAAGGGGGGAAATCTCGAAAGCCTGCCGGAAGATCAGGCGGCCGGCCGGCTCGGGGCCCTGGAGGCGGCCTGGAAGGAATTCTTTTCGCAACTGCCGGACGGAGCGCGGCTGCTGGATCTCGCCACCGGAGGGGGCGATGTGATCCGCCGAGCAGTTACCGCCGGCAGGAATTTCCAGATTGCCGGCGTCGATATTGCCGATCTTTCCGCCGTAAGCGCCACGTTGCCTGGAGTTGAGCTGACCGGAAACACAGAGCTTTCGTGTCTTCCGCTTGCGGATGCCAGCGTCGATGCCGTTGCTTCACAATTCGGCATTGAATACGCGGACACGGCCGCTGCCACCCGCGAAGCGGTGCGCGTGCTGGTTCCGGGCGGCCGCGGGCATTTCGTGCTGCACCATGCGGTTGGAGCCATCACTGAGAGTGTCGCCGCCAATCTGGCAGCGGATCGTGCGGTGTTTGCGGGCAGCAATGCTTTTCAGTTAGGCAGAGCAGTTTTCGAGCTCCGTCAGCGCCCTGCGCCTTCCGCGGAAATCGCGCGAGCGGATGCAGAATTTCGCAATGCAGTTGGCAAGTTGCAGTCGCGCGTCGGCACTGACCGCGCGTTCGGAACCGCGCGCAATGTCGTCGGCTTTCTCACGCGTTTGGCTAGCGCACCGCACGCTCTTTCTCCTGCGGAAGCCCTGCACCGGATGAACGTTGTGGAAGAACATAATCGGGCCCGCACCCTGCGCAAGCAGGCGCAGCTCGATGCCGCGCTCGACCGGAAAGGTGTCGAGAAATTTTCAGAGTGCCTGGCAAACGCCGGCGGCAGACTTGAGACGCTGAAGGAATTGAAATACCCGATGGGCCGGCCAATGGCCTGGAGTCTTCGCTTTCACAAATAGCTTCGTAGAATCAGTTGGAGCGGGCGAAGGGAATCGAACCCTCGTATGCAGCTTGGGAAGCTGCCGTTCTACCATTGAACTACGCCCGCGCACCCAGCACGCATAACACAGCTCCGCGCCGGAGCGAAGCCGCCGCTATTGTCCGGACCAGGTCACCTGCGCATGCGTGCCGCTGCTGTCGCGAGAGGCAAGCACCTGCACCGTGCGGTTGCCGGCGCTTGCGGAATATATCAGCGAGCCGTTGTTGTTGATATCGACATCCTGCTTGAAACCGGCCGAAGCCGTCT
>JAICVV010000121.1 GCA_025935155.1 Alphaproteobacteria bacterium | reverse complement strand
GTTGGGAATCGCGCTCACCAGCAGAAGGATGGTGACGAGCGTGCCCGGAAGCAGATCGGGCGGTGGCTCGTTCATCGGCCAATTGGGCTGGAGCACGCGCAAATACAGATAGGCGCCGATCGCCAGCGCAAACCCCATCCCCTCCAGGGACATGAAGGCGAGAGTTCCCCACCAGGTCAGTGTTCGGAAACCGAACGAGCTATCCGGCAGCGGCGCAACATCGAGGACGACGCGCGTTCTCACGATTCGTCCTCTTTGGTGCCTTTGGGCCAGAACCAGCCGGTTAACGTGATGGCGATGGGCAGTGCGCCGTAAATGACCGCCCAAGGTGTGTAGATGGACCACAGAAACGTGGCGCCGATGGCAAGGGCAGCAAGCAACGGCCAAATTGAAGGATCGGGCGATGTTGCGCGAAGATCCGGTTCAGCTTCGGTCAGTGTGCTCACCAATACCTCTTTGCGGTCCGCACGCAATCCGGCGACGGCGGGAAGCGCGTCGCGGTTTTCCCACAGCGGCAAGGGGCCGGTGACGACCGGGATGCGGGTAAAGTTCTGCGGCGCCGGCGGCGATGCGGTTGCCCATTCAAGTGAATCCGCGTCCCAGGGGTTGTTGCCGGCCGGCGCGCCGCGCATCAGGCCCCGTGCCATGTTGAAGGCGAGCAGCAGGAAGCTGACAAAAAAGACGATGGCGCCGATAGTCGAGAGCAGATTGAGGCCGGCCCACGGCATCTCCGCGGAGTAGGTGTAGACGCGCCGTGGCATGCCTTCGAGCCCCAGAATGTGCATAGGAAAGAAGGCAACATTAAAGCCGATAAAGGCGATCCAGAAATTCCAGTGGCCGAGCGTTTCGCTCATCATCCGGCCGGTTACCTTGGGGAACCAGTAATAGATGGCCGCGACAAGCGGAAAGACAGCGCCGCCGATCAGCACGTAATGGAAGTGTGCCACGACGAAGAAGGTGTCATGTACCTGCGTATCGATCGGTACCGATGCCACCATCACGCCGGTGAGCCCGCCAATCACGAAATTGAAGATGAACCCCAGCACAAACAAAAGTGGCGTGGCGAAGCGTGGCCGTCCGGTCCACAAGGTCGCGATCCAGCAAAAGATCTGAATGCCGGACGGCACCGCGATGGCCATGCTGGAGGCGGTGAAGAAACTTTCGCCCAGGCGCGGCAGCCCAGTGACGAACATGTGGTGCACCCATAATCCAAACGACATGAAGGCAGTGGCGATCAGCGACAACACGACGGCCGTGTGTCCGAAAATCGGGCGGCGCGCGAATGTGGGGATGATGGCGGAGACAAAACCGGTGGCGGGGAGAAAAATGATGTAAACCTCCGGATGTCCAAAGAACCAGAACAGGTGCTGAAACAGCAGCGAATCGCCGCCGAGCGACACATCGAAAAAGTGCGTGCCAACGAGCCGGTCGAGGATAAGCATGGTGCTCACCACCATCACGGCCGGCATCGCAAACAGCACCATGAAGGCGGTGACGAGGCTGCCCCACACGAAAATGGGAATGCGGTCGAGCGTCATACCGGGCGCGCGCAGCTTGAAGATGGTGACGATGGTTTGCACGGCTACTGCGAGCCCCGCCACCTCGGTGTAGGTGATCATCTGCGCCCAGAAATCGGCGCGGTGACCGACATTATATTTTGTGAGGGCAAGTGGCGTGTAGCTGAACCAGCCGACGTCAGGCCCGTTGTTCGAGAAGAAGCAGCACCATAGAAACACGCCACCGAACAGATACATCCAGTAGCTGAAGGCATTAAGGCGCGGGAATGCTATTTCGCGGGTGCCCACCATGAGCGGCACCAGGTAGATGGCAAACGCCTGCATAATCGGAACGGCGAAAAGAAACATCATCGTCGAGCCGTGCATCGTAAAGAGCTGGTCGTATTTGTCCGGGCCGACCACATGTGCATCCGGCGTCGCCAGTTGCAGGCGCATGATGATCGCGGAGAGTCCGGCCAGCCCGAGGAAGCAGAACGCGGTGACGATGTAACGAATTGCAATCTGCTTGTGGTCGACGCTGGAGAGCCAGCCGATGAAACCTCGCGGCGTCTGCCACAACGCGCGCAGGCGTTCATCCAGTTCCAGATCGCCGAGGTCGCCGTCGCGCAGAACTTTCGGTGCGGCGCTCATTTCAGACTTTCCAGATAATGCGACACGGCGATCAGATCGGGACCGCTCAATGCCACGGCCGGCATGCGCGTATAAGGTTTGATGTGCTGCGGATCGGCGATCCAGCCGGTAAGATTGCCGAATGAGTTTCGTGCCGTTCCGGCCGCGATGGTCATGCGGCTGCCGAAATGCGTAAGGTCCGGGCCCACATGTCCGCCGGCGGAGGTGCCGCCGATCGTGTGACACAGCGCGCAGGCATTGCTGATGAACACCTGCTGACCGCGGCGCAGTTCGGCACTCTTCGGCACAACCGCCGGTTTCAGCTGCTGGGCGCGCCATGCGGCATAGTCCTGCGGCTCCTGTGCCACCACGTACATCGCCATGTGCGCGTGCTGAATGCCGCAATACTCTGCGCACTGCCCACGATAGATGCCAGCCTTGTCCGCCCTGATCGTGAGCTCGGTAAAGCGACCAGGGATCAAGTCCTGTTTACCGGCGAGATTCGGCACCCAGAAGCTGTGGATGACATCCGGCGACTCGAAATCGAGCCTCACGGCTTGACCGGCCGGAATATGGATCTCGTTTGCAGTCTCGAAGGTCTGGTCGGCTTGATGAGCTTCGTAGTTGAGCTGCCACCACCATTGGTGGCCCGTGATCTTGATCGTCAGCCCATGAGGCCGTGGTTCCGCGAAGCTCTTGTTGCTGAAGAAGCTCGCGCCGGTGAACACGGCGAGAATAACCACAGTCGCACCGATTCCGCCGGCAATGACGATGCCGATGCGCCGCTCGCGGCTCCGGTCCGGCTTTAGCTGGGGGTCCGGCGAATCCGGCCGCTTCCGTGTGAGCGATATCCACAGCAGAACCATCACGATCAGCCAGACGACCGCGCAGACGATCGTGAAAAACCAGAAGAGCCACGCTATGGCGTCCGCCGTATCGCCTTCTGGCGCGAGCGCCGACTGGAGGGGCGAGCAGGAGCTCAGGGAAAGGACAGCAACAAGATAACCTCGCGCTGCCAAACCCCTCATTTGTTGAAAATTCCGCGATTTCCCCTCACACAACGTCACGGGAAAGCCGCGGTTCCTGGGCCGTCCTGAGAAGATGTTGCACAAGAGCAGTACTGGCCCCACCGGGGCCAAAGAGCATCGGCCCATCACGTCAAGTTTGGAATTGCAGGTCCGCGCCGCAGCCGGGATAAAGATGGCTGTTCGAAGCACCATGAGGTCGCAGGCGAATGAAATCGGATTGGCAACTTGTCCTTCTTCGCCATGGCGAAAGCGAATGGAACAGGCTCAATCTTTTTACGGGCTGGCGCGATGTCCGGCTGAGCGAACTGGGCGAACGCGAGGCTCGCGAAGCGGGTAGATTGATGGCCGAAGCGGGCCTGAGCTTCGATTCCGCGTTTACATCGCTGCTGAGCCGGGCGATCAAGACATTGTGGCTTTCGCTCGAAACGATGGATCTGATGTGGATACCCGTCGCCAAGAGCTGGCGTCTAAACGAGCGTCACTACGGCGCCTTGCAGGGCAGCAACAAGGGGGACGCAGTAAGGAAGTTCGGCGAAACCCAGGTGAAAGTATGGCGCCGCAGTTATGCCACTGCGCCTCCTCCGGCCGCAAGCGACTCGATCGATTTCCCCGGCAATGACGTTCGGTATGCCGGAGTGCCGCAGACCGATTTGCCTGACGGCGAGAGTCTAAAGGGTGTTCTGGCGCGAGTGCTGCCGTACTGGAATGACTCCATTGTGCCGCAACTGAAGCAGGGCAAGCGCGTGCTGATCGTCGCGCACGGCAATTCGCTTCGCGCGCTGATGAAGCATCTAGAAAACATCAGCGATGAGGAAATTGTGGAAATCAACCTGCCGACGGGCATTCCCCGAATCTATCGCCTGAATGCCGATCTCAAATCCGTGGAGGCCCGCTTTCTTGGCAACCCAGCGGAGGTTCAGGCGAGGATCGAATCTGTACAGAAGCAGACACAACCCGCGTGACACGTTTTTTTTGTTTCGCCGCCGTGACCGCCGCCATAATGGCATTTCCTGCCTGGGCAGGAACAGCTCCGCAACCCTCTGACGAGACACGTGGCGGCGTTCCCGCGAGCCAGGCAGGGAAGCTGCCGAAAACGGAAGAGCGCTACAGGGCGCTGCAGCAGCAGATTCAGCGCGCCAAACCGGGCGTGGAAACCGCGCGGCAGAAAAGTGAATCGCTGGCCGCGCAAGCGGCGCAGCTGCAACATCGGTTGGTCGCCACTGCTGCGCAGGTGCAATCGCTTGAGCAGCGGAAATCGAAAATCGATGCCGATATCCTTGTGCTCGCCGCCCGTGAGAAAACAATGTCAGAGAAATTTTCCCGGGATCGGGTCAAAGTCTCTCATCTCATCGCGGTGTTGGAACGGCTCCAGTCGGATTTGCCTCCCGCACTTGCGCTGGAGCCGGCCGATGCGTTGAGTTCCGCCCGCAGCGCCATGCTGCTCGGCGGCGCGCTCCCCAAAATCTATCAGGCGGCCGCGGAAATCTCCCGCCAACTCAAGACCTTAAAGCAGACGCGCGCGGCGCTGCTTAGCCGCCGGACCAAGAGCCTGCGCAATGCCGCCGAACTCTCGGCGGCCGAAATCTATCTCGACAAGCTTCTGGCCGCGAAGCAGAAGGAGGCCAGCGGAGCCGACGCTGCGTATCAGGCCTTGCAAGCCAAATTCGAAGCTGTCGCCAGTCAGGCGACGGATCTCAAAACCCTCCTCGACCGGGTCTCGGCATTGCGGTCCGCCGCTGCCCCTCAAGGGATGGTTGTGATTTCGGCTGAAAGCCGCCCCGTCCAGAGCGCGCTCAGACTCGGCTCCCTGGCGCCGCCTGTCGTGGGCTCTATCGTGACCAATTCGGGCGAGGGGCACGTGTCCGGGGTGAATTTTTTGACAGCTTCGGGCGCTTCTGTGGTCGCACCGGCTGATTCTCACGTTCTTTTTGCTGGTCCTTACCGTAAAACGGGCCAAGTATTGATCCTCGAAACGGCAGGTGGGTACGATATCGTGCTGGCCGGACTTGACCGGGTGGATGTCCGGTCAGGAGACCAGTTGCTGGCCGGTGAGCCCGTAGGCAGGATGCCGCGTGAAAAAAACGGGGCGAAGCTCTATTTCGAACTACGCCAGAATGGAAAAAGCGTGAGCCCCGCCGCATGGCTGGGCCTGGGTCTGAGGAAGGCAAGAAAATCATGAAGCGAGTTGCGTTGTTGGGCGTGGGTGGCCTTGCAGGATTCACCACCGCCTTGATGCTTTTTCCGGCCGCGCATGGCGCGAGCGAGCTTTCGGCCTACCGGCAACTCGATCTCTTTAGCGATGCTTTCGAACGCGTGCGTGCCAACTATGTGCGTCCCGTGCAGGATAGCGAGCTTGTAACCAACGCGATCGAGGGCATGGTTTCCGGACTCGATCCGCATTCCAGCTACATGGATGCGAAAGCCTTCGCCGACATGCAGATTCAGACCAAGGGCGAATTTGGCGGCCTCGGCATCGAGGTCACGATGGAAGATGGCCTTGTGAAAGTCATCTCGCCCATCGACGACACGCCCGCCGCCAAAGCAGGCCTCAAGACCGGCGATTTCATCGCAGCCATCAACAACACGCCCATTCAGGGCATGGCGCTGAACGATGCCATCGACAAGATGCGCGGCCCGAATGGCACCAAGGTTTCCCTTACGATTTTGCGCCCCGGCAGCAAGAAGCCGTTTGACGTGACGCTCACCCGCGCCGTCATCAAGGTCGACAGCGTGAAATACCGGCGCGAGGGCGACATCGGCGTTATCCGGATTTCCGCCTTCAATGAGCGCACGGCATCCGGCGTCGAAAAGGCGGTGCACGATCTGAAAGCGCAGATTGGACCCGGCCTCAAAGGTTACGTCATCGATCTGCGCAACGATCCCGGTGGTTTGCTGGATCAGGCGATCGATGTCTCTGACGACCTCCTGACCTCCGGTGAGATTGTTTCAACCCGCGGGCGTCACCCGGACGATACACAGCGTTACAATGCAAAGGGCGGCGATATCACCGACGGTAAACCGATCGTCGTGCTGATCAATGGCGGTACCGCCAGCGCATCGGAAATCGTTGCGGGCGCGCTGCAGGACCACAAGCGCGCCACGGTGGTCGGCATGACATCCTTTGGCAAAGGCTCGGTCCAGACGATCATTCCATTGGGCGAAGGCGGCGGCGCGCTGCGGCTCACAACGGCGCGCTACTACACACCTTCTGGCCACTCCATCCAGGCGACAGGAATCGTCCCAGACCGCGCTGTCAGCCAGGGCGACGACGATGCCAGTTCGAAGTTGCGGACGAGCGAGGCCAATCTGCCGGGCCACCTTATTGGCGAAGCGGCGAAAAAGCAGAACCAGCAGGTGATCAAACCGGC
>JAICVV010000169.1 GCA_025935155.1 Alphaproteobacteria bacterium | reverse complement strand
TCAAGGTCCACGTCGCCCTGTTCGAGCTTGATGACGATCGCCTCCAGCTCGCGCAGAGCGGCCTCGAAACTCAACTCCGCGGCAGGAATCTGCGCGGGCGGACTGGCGGACAACATCTTCAGGCCTCGATCAGCGCTTGCATATGTGCCGCGGCCGAAGCCGCCAGCGCATCGCGGTCATAGCCGCCTTCCAGGCTCGAAACAACGCGGCCGCCGCAGACCCGCTTCGCCACCGCGCAAATCTCGCGCGTGACCCAGGCGAAATCGTCTTTGCGCAAATTCAGATTCGCGAGCGGATCGGCGCGGTGCGCATCGAATCCAGCGGAAATGAATATGAGTTCCGGCGCGAATCGCTCCAGCGCCGGCAGCATGGAATCCCTGTAAACAGCACGGAATTCCGCGCTGCCACTGCCCGGCCGAAGCGGACAGTTCAGCACATTGTTCGACACACCGCACTCGCTCGCAAAGCCGGTTCCAGGATAGAGCGGCATCTGGTGACTGGATGCATAAAAGAGATTCGGATCTTCGAAGAAAATGTCCTGCGTGCCGTTGCCATGATGGACATCGAAATCGACCACGGCGATTCGCGTAAGGCCCTGCGCGTCGCGCGCATGAAGTGCACCCACCGCCACATTATTGAAAAGGCAGAAGCCCATCGGGCGACTGCGCTCAGCGTGGTGGCCGGGCGGGCGGACCGCGCAGAAAGCATTCCGGAATTCGCCGCTCACAACGCCATCAACAGCGGCGATTACGGCACCTGCCGCCCGCAGCGCCGCCTCCGCGGATCCGGCCGACATGAAGGTGTCCGCATCGAGAGCCAGGTAACCCGACCTGGACGCCTGCTCGCTCCAGCGGCCAAGAACGGAGTCGACCAGATCGCCGGTATGCGCGCGCCGGAGCGCTTCCGCGGGCGCCCGAGGCGCCTCCCGTTCGACCACTCCCAACGGGCGGACAGCAACGAGCACAGCCGCAAGCCGCGCCGGCTTTTCCGGATGCCCCGGCGGCGGCTCGTGCCCCAAGCAGGCGGCGTGTGTGATCAGCGCTGTTGTCATGATTCGATTCGGCCAAATCTTAACGTGAATCGTCCGGCGCGAGACTTTCCCATCACGGCCGCGGGCGCGCGCCATCGCCAAAAACAATGCCGAATCAGCGATTTCACGCGGGCTTACTCACAAAATAGATGCACAAAAGTCACAACGGCCAGAGGAACGTTCTTAATGCCATAAATCTGTTTTGACCCATCCCGCTACTGTCTCTTAGGTTCCGGCGCGAAACGGGCATATCCGCGTGACCGGGATGTTGGTGCGCGGGGGCTAGCTGCCATTCGGCAGGCATTTGTCCCGTTGCAATGGCAGTGCATCAGATCGAACCAAGGGGGTTCCAGTGTTCCAGACTAACCTAGACAAGCGCAGCTTGCGTTCCGCCCTGCTCCTTGGAGCAGCCTCCGCCGCCGTGGCTGGCCTTTCCGTTCCGGCCTCCGCGCAGGAAACGACTGAAACCGTGGTTGTTACCGGCTCCCGCATTCCGCAAGCCGGCCTATACAGCACCAGTCCGGTTACCGCAGTCGGCCAGCAGGAATTCAAATATCAGGGCGCGACGAACGTTGAATCGCTGCTGCGCCAGTTACCGGCCACCGTTGCATCGGCCACCTCCGACAACTCGACCGCGAACAACGGCTCGGGCGGCGAGGAAAACATTGACCTTCGTGGTTTGGGCAGCAACCGCACCCTGGTGCTGGTCGATGGCAAGCGCCTTGTTCCGGCCGACAGCTCCGAGGGCGTGGACCTCAGCATTATTCCGCCCACCATGGTGGACCACATTGAAGTCCTGACGGGCGGCGCCTCGGCCATCTACGGCGCGGACGCGGTCGCGGGCGTCGTCAACGTGATCCTCCGCAAGAATTTCGAAGGCATGGAAGTCGACGGCAGCTTCACGGCAACCGGACAGGGCGGCGGCGGAACGAAGGACGTCAACGCCATCCTCGGCTTCAACTCCGCCAACGGCAAGGGCAACATCACCATTTACGGCGATTACACCGATCGCGATGCCCTGCTTCAGAGCCAGCGCGCGCTCGGCAAGTTTGCCCTGCATGACGGCTTTTTCGAAGGCTGCCTTCCGAATGTTCCCCTGTTCTTCGGCGGTTTTTGCCATGCAGGCAGCACGCTGATTCAGGAGGGCCTGGACTTCAACACCGGCCTGATGTTCACCCCGGACCGGACGGCGGTTCCCTATGACGGGCGTACCTTCAACTTCGCGCCGTTCAACTACTATCAGACGCCGGACACCCGCTACACCTTCGGCGCCGAAGGTCACTACGAAGTCGACAAAATGCTCGACTTCTACACCCGTCTCACCTTCGCCGATCACGTGGTGCACACGCAGCTAGCGCCAACGCCTATCATCGCGCCGTTCAACATCAATTTCGGCAACCCGCTGATATCCGATCAGGAACGTCAGGCGCTGTTCATCAACAACGATAGTGGCGGTTGCGATCCTGCCCTTTCTCCTGGGGCGACCGGTCCCACCGGCCCGAACGGCACCTTCTTGCCGGGCGATACCTGCCAGCTCTTCCTGGGCCGCCGTCTGGTCGGGAACGGCAATCGCGTGACGGATTTCGAATACGCCGCCTATCAGATGGTGATCGGTGTTCGTGGCGATCTGGCGCCGGGCTGGTCATATGACTTGTCCGCGCAGTACGGCCATACCCTCAACACCCAACGGCTGACGGGCGACGCATCGGCCGCCCGCTTCCAGCAGGGTCTGTTGGTGAACCCGGATGGTACCTGCGAGGATCCGTCGGGCGGTTGCGTGCCGATCGACATCTTCGCGACGGATTCGATCACGCCGGCACAGAAAGACTTCTTTACCCTCGCCATGGCCGCCATTCAGCGTACGGAAGAATGGGACACGGTTGGATCGGTCACTGGCGATCTGGGCTCCTGGGGACTGCGGTCGCCATGGGCGAAGGACGGCGTCAGCGTGGTTGGCGGTGGCGAATACCGTCAGGAAAAGTCCCGCTTCATGCCGGACGACAATCTGCAGACCGGCAATCTGCTCGGTTTCGGCCCCGAACCGGCCGTACAAGGCCAATACAACGTTGCGGAAGGATTTGGCGAAATTCGCATTCCGCTGGTGGAAGATGTGCCCTTCGTCAAAGCCCTGACGGTGCACGGCGCCTATCGCTACTCCTCGTACAATATCGAAGGCTCGACCAACACCTACTCCTACGACGCGCAGTGGGCGCCAACGGAAGACTTCCTTATCCGTGCATCCTATCAGCGCGCGGCTCGTGCGCCGAACATTGGCGAACTATTCTCTCCACAAGCCATCTCACAGCTCCCGGGCACGGACCCCTGCTCGGCCGATGGTACTCAGCTTGGATACACCGCCAGCAAAACGCTCTGCGAGGCTACGGGTGTCCCTGCGGCCAATTTCGGGCAGAACGCCTTGAATTGCCCGTCGAGCCAGTGCACGGCCGTAGTGGGCGGCAACCCGAACCTGAAGCCGGAATTGTCGGATAGCCGCTCGATCGGTGTGGTGCTGACGCCGACATTCTTCGACGGGTTCACCGCGACGGTTGACTATTACAACATCAAGGTCACCGGCGCAGTGGGCGCGCTGGGCGGCTCGATCGCCGCCGTGCTGCAAGGCTGCTACGACCCGGCGATCAACGTCTCGCAGGATCCGAATTTCGCCTTCTGTCAGCTCGTTCATCGCGACTCGGCAGGCCGCATCTTCAGCAACAGCCTGAGCGGCGGCAACGTGCTTTTGACCAATGTCAACACCGCCGTGATCAAGACCAAGGGCATCGACTGGGAAGTCAACTATCAGCACGATCTGGCCGATTGGGGCATGCCCGGCATCGGCTCCTTCGCGGTGAACTGGGTAGGCACCTGGCTGGACTCCTATCAGCAGCAGGCCGACCCGACGCAACCGATACTGGAATGCAAGGGCCTGTTCGGCGACATCTGCGGCGCGCCCGATCCGGAGTGGAAGCACAATCTGCGCCTGACCTGGTACAGCCCCGACAACGACATTTCGATTTCGGGCCGCTGGCGCCATCTCTCGGGCGTCGAATTCGACGAAGTCAAGATCAACGGCTTCTTCGATCCAGTTTCCCAGTTCATCCCGTCATTCGATTACTTCGATCTGTCGGGTACCTGGCAGGTGCATCCGGGCCTGGAGCTCCGCGCCGGTATCGACAACATCTTCCAGAAGGACCCGCCACCGGTGGATCAGGGCCTTGCCGCTTCCAACATCGACAGCGGCAACACCTTCCCCGGCACCTACGACGTCCTCGGCCGGACCTTCTTCGTGGGCGCCACAGCGAAGTTCTAAAGCCCACTACAAAGCGTCATCGGAGCGGCGGCCCTTCGGCCGCCGCTTCTTTTTTGTCTTGATTTATTCCTCCCCCGCTTGCGGGGGAGGGGGACCGCAAAGCGGTGGAGGGGGCGAGAGCTTCCGCCCCCCTCGTCGCCTGCGGCGACACTCCGCCCGCTCTGCGGGGGGAGATCAGTCCGGCCATGACGAAACAGGAGCGGTGCTTGGGCTTCCCCTACTCTTCCCGGTAATACGCCGTGATTCCGTCTACCAGTGCCGCCACATAGGGCCGTTCGGCCTCGCGGACGTTCTGGTTCCAGACATCGAAAATCAGGATGATTCTGGGCCGGCCGCTTTCGTTTTTCGCCTCATGCTCGATGGTATCGTCGAACACCCACGCCTGCCCTTCCCTCACCACCCGCGTCTCGTTGCCAACACGGAACCAGCAGCCCTCGGGCACAATCAGCGGCAGATGCACAATCAGCCGCGCATTGGTGACGCCGGTGTGCGGCGGGATGTGCGTGCCGGGCCTGAGCAGGGAAAAAAATACGTTCGGCGCGGCCCCCGGCACCTCTGCCAGCGGAAACTGCCGCAGCAGCTCCGCCGTGCGTGGGCACGCCTCGATGTGCTCCGCCACCGGCCGGCCGTCGTCCCACAGGAAGTATGCCCCCCAGTCTGGCGAGCGGTTGAGGTCTCCCCACTGGCTCTGGGCCGCGCCTTCGGCGTGATCGACATAAGGCGTGAAGTTTGCGCCTTCCTCATTCTGTTTTGCCAGCAGCGCCAGCAACTCATTCCGGATGACGCCCGTGCTTTCCTCAAGCTTCTCCAGCCACGGGAAGCCGCTTCGCTCGTAAAAGGGGATGGCCGGCAGCTGGGGAAAGTTCAGCATCGTCGGCCGCTGCACAAACGCCTTCTTCGTTCCGGCGGCAATGCCCACGCATTCTTCCAGCCGCGACGACACCTTTGCCGGTTCGTGGCCGGAGAGTGCGGTGAGGCGCTC
>JAICVV010000274.1 GCA_025935155.1 Alphaproteobacteria bacterium | reverse complement strand
GATCGCTGGGAAGCCGAAATCGCCAAGAACCTCGAACTGGACGCGCCGTATAGATGATGCGGTCCCCCTTCCACCCCGCTTCGCTCGGCACCTCCCCCGCAAGCGGGGGAGGATATGTAGGCTCGAGCCATTCTTATCCTCCCCCGTTTACGGGGGAGATGTCTCAATGGCGCGTCAGCGCCGATGAGACGGAGGGGGGGCGCTGATGTTGCTTCAATCCATCGCCTTCTATCTTTTCTCAGCCGTGCTGATTGCTTCGGCGGTGATGGTGATTGCCGGGCGGAATCCCGTACATTCCGTGCTGTTCCTCATTCTCGCCTTCTTCAATGCCGCCGGGTTGTTTGTGCTGCTGGGTGCGGAGTTCCTCGCGATGATTTTGGTCATCGTCTATGTCGGCGCGGTGGCGGTGCTGTTCCTCTTTGTGGTGATGATGCTGGACGTCGATTTCGCCCAACTAAGGCAGGGTACCGTTCAGTACGTTCCATTGGGGCTGCTGGTGGCGGGCATTCTGCTCGCGGAGCTGGTGTTCGCCGGAACCGCTTGGCGCTTTGCGGCCGCTGTCCCGCATGTGCTGGCGAGCGCCGCGCCTGCGCACCTCACCAATACGGAAGCGCTGGGCCGGATTATCTATACGGACTACGTCTACTACTTCCAGATTGCCGGACTGATTCTGTTGGTGGCGATGATTGGCGCCATTGTGTTGACCTTGCGCACCCGAGCAGGCGTGCGGAAGCAGTCGGTGCGTCAGCAGGTACGCCGCTATGCCAGCGATACGCTAGCTGTCGTCGATGTGAAGCCGGGGCAGGGGGCGTAAATGGCCATCGGGCTTGGGCAATATCTCGCGGTCGCCGCCATCGTGTTCACCATCGGTGTGCTGGGCATATTCCTCAACCGCAAGAACGTGATCGTCATTCTGATGTCGATCGAGCTGATCCTGCTCGCTGTGAACATCAATTTCGTGGCGTTCTCGTCTTTCCTCGGCGATCTGGTGGGGCAGGTGTTCGCGCTGTTCGTGCTGACGGTCGCCGCAGCGGAAGCCGCTATTGGGCTCGCCATTCTCGTCGTCTACTTCCGCAACCGCGGCACCATCGCCGTGGAAGACGTGAACCTGATGAAGGGCTGACGGAATGTACGCGGCCATTGTCTTTCTCCCGCTGCTGGGCTCGGCCATTGCCGGGCTGTTCGGCCGCTTTATCGGTGCGCGCGTTTCGGAACTCGTGACGACCGTGCTGCTGTTCGTCTCCGCTGCGCTCTCCTGTTACGCCTTCTATGACGTCTGTTTCCTCGGTCACGGACAGACTGTGCGCATCGCGCAGTGGATTACCTCCGGCGATTTCGAAGCCGATTGGGCGTTGCACGTCGACAGCCTCACCGCGGTGATGCTGGTGGTGGTGACGGGCGTGTCGTCGCTCGTGCACCTTTACTCCGTCGGCTACATGCACGAGGACCCGGGCCGCCCCCGCTTCTTCTCGTATCTGTCGCTTTTCACCTTCGCCATGCTGATGCTGGTGACGTCCGACAACTTCCTGCAGATGTTCTTCGGCTGGGAGGGCGTCGGTCTCGCGTCATACCTGCTCATCGGCTTCTGGTACGAGCGGCCATCCGCTAACGCCGCAGCCATGAAGGCTTTCGTGGTGAACCGCGTGGGCGATTTCGGTTTTATGCTCGGTATTTTTGCCGTGTTCTTCATTTTCGGCACGCTCGATTTCGATAGCGTGTTCCATGCCGCGCCGCACTTCGTGGGCAAGACATTCCACTTCGGCAGCTGGAACGTGGATATTCTCACCACCATCTGCATCCTTCTGTTCATCGGTGCGATGGGCAAGTCGGCGCAAATCGGACTTCACACCTGGCTGCCGGATGCGATGGAAGGCCCCACGCCGGTCTCCGCACTCATCCATGCTGCCACCATGGTCACGGCCGGGGTATTCCTCGTCTGCCGCTGCTCGCCGCTCTTCCAGCTTTCGCCCACCGCGCTTGCGTTTGTTACGTTCATCGGCGCGACAACCGCGTTCTTCGCCGCCTCGGTCGGCCTGTTCCAGAACGACATTAAACGCGTGATTGCATATTCCACGTGCTCGCAGCTGGGTTATATGTTCGCCGCTGCCGGGGTTTCGGCCTATGGCGCGGCGATGTTCCACCTTTTCACCCACGCGTTTTTCAAGGCGCTGCTGTTTTTGGCTGCCGGTTCGGTCATCACCGCGATGCATCATGAGCAGGACATGCGGAAGATGGGCGGCCTGTGGCGCCAAATCCCTTTCACGTGGGCGATGATGCTGATCGGCAACCTCGCGCTTACCGGCTTCGGCATTCCGTTCCTGCATATCGGCGCAGCCGGGTTCTTCTCGAAGGACGCTATCATCGATGCCGATTTCGCGGGCCGCACCGGCATGGACCATTACGCCTTCATCTTGACGGCCATCGCCGCGCTGATGACCTCGTTCTATTCATGGCGCCAGTTCCTGATGACGTTTCATGGCCGTTACCGCGGCGCAGATGCCGACGAGCATGAATATTATTCATCTTCTCACACGGAAGAGGCACTGCCGGTACACCACAAACATGAACCGCTACCGCTTTCCGCGGTGCATGAATCGCCATTGTCGATGCTGGCGCCGCTTGCGGTGCTTGCGGTGGGGGCGCTGTTCGCTGGCGCAATTTTCGACGAATATTTCATCGGCGCCCACTCTGCCGCTTTCTGGCACGGCGCGATTGCTGCGATTGCCGGCAACGGCCTCAAGCCCATGCCGTCGGAATTTCCCGCCTGGGTCGAACTTACACCGGTTGTGCTGACAGCGATCGGATTCCTGATCGCCTTCTATTACTACATACTGCATCCAGCCCTTCCGGCGAAAATGGCGGCGCGGCGGGGGCTGCTCTACCTTTTTCTCTACAACAAGTGGTACTTCGACGAGCTTTACAACTTCCTCTTCGTGCGCCCGGCCTTGTGGCTTGGCCGCGTGCTGTGGAAGGTGGGTGACGGCCGCGTTATCGATGGCTTGGGGCCGGACGGAATCTCCGCCCGGGTCCTCGATGCCACCCGCGGCGCGATCCGGCTGCAATCTGGCTATGTCTATCAATACGCCTTCGTAATGATTGTGGGCGTGGTGGCGCTCGCCACCTGGTTTATCTGGACAGGGGCAATCCGATGATGCACCTGCCGCTCCTCAGCGTCGTTACCTTCCTCCCGCTTCTGGGCGTGCTGCTCATCCTCGTGAGCCCCGGCGAAGGCGAGCGGCTCGCGAAGAGCGCCCGCTGGATCGCGCTGATTGCGACGGTTGTCGATCTCGCCGTCTCGCTTGTGATTTGGGCGGGCTTCGACGGATCGAGTGCCGCCTTTCAGTTCGAGGAGAAAGCGAACTGGCTGGGCTTCGGCATTTCCTATCACATGGGCGTGGACGGCATCTCCGTGTTGTTCGTGGTGCTCACGGCGGGTCTTATGCCGTTCTGCATTCTGGCGAGCTGGGAATCGATAAAAACGCGCGTCGCGGAATACATGATCGCGTTCCTCGTCCTGGAAACCTTGATGATCGGCGTGTTCTGCGCGCTGGACCTTGTGCTGTTCTATGTGTTCTTCGAGGGCGGCCTCATCCCGATGTTCCTCATCATCGGCGTGTGGGGCGGCGTGCGGCGGGTGTACGCCAGCTTCAAGTTCTTCCTCTATACGCTGCTCGGCTCGGTGCTGATGCTG
>JAICVV010000362.1 GCA_025935155.1 Alphaproteobacteria bacterium | reverse complement strand
GTGCAGAACTGGTATCCCGGCGACGAGGAAGGCAAGGGCGGCATCTACAATTTCGTCACCAAGCGCGGCGATTGCCGGGGCGCGCGCTCGAAGATTTCGTGGACGCAGGTGGAGACCGGTTCGGCCATCACCTGGAAATACCCGTCCTGTTTGCTGCGCGGCGATGACTCTGTGGGCGAGTTCTACTCTATCGCCATCGCCAACCATTTCCAGCAGGCCGACACCGGCACCAAGATGCACCATCTGGGGAAGAACACGCGGTCGCGCATTATCTCCAAGGGCATCAGCGCCGGGAGCGCGCAGAACACCTATCGCGGGCTGGTGAGCGTGCATCCGCGGGCCGCGAACGCCCGCAACTACACGCAATGCGATTCGCTGCTGATCGGCGGCAAGTGCGGCGCGCACACCGTGCCGTATATCGAAAGCCGCAACCGCAGCGCGCGCATCGAGCACGAGGCGACCACCTCGAAGATCGCCGAGGATCAGCTGTTCTATTGCCTGAGCCGCGGCATTCCGCAGGAAGAGGCGGTGGCGCTGATCGTCAACGGATTCTGCCGCGAAGTGCTGCAGCAGCTGCCGATGGAATTTGCGGTGGAAGCGCAGAAGCTTGTCGGCATTTCTCTTGAAGGGAGCGTGGGATGAAGCGCGCTGCTTCTGCGACTTGGGAACTGTGGTTCTCCCCCCGTTTACGGGGGGAGTGCCGCCGAAGGCGGGAGGGGGGCGGGAGCTTCCGCCCCCTCCACCGCTTCGCGGTCCCCCTCCCCCGCAAGCGGGGGAGGAGCCACATGGCGTTGGAGCTTGGTCATGCTTGAGATTAGGGATTTGCACGTTGCCGTGGGCGGCAAGGAAATCCTCAAAGGGCTGTCGCTGTCGATCGCCGCGGGCGAGGTGCACGCCATCATGGGGCCGAACGGCTCCGGCAAATCGACGCTGTCCTACGTGCTGGCGGGCCGCGAAGGCTACGAGATCACCGGCGGCAGCATCCGCTATCGCGGCGAGGATCTCGCGGCGATGGCGCCGGAAGAACGCGCCGCTAAAGGTGTGTTCCTCGCCATGCAGTACCCAGTGGAAATTCCCGGCGTCACCACGATGAATTTCCTCAAAACCGCGCTGAACGCGCAGCGCCGCGCGCGCGGGGAGAAGGAGGTCGATGCACTCGGCGTGCTGCGGCTGGTGCGCGAGAAAGCCAAGGCGCTGCACATCTCCGAGGAGATGCTGAAGCGGGCGTTGAATGTCGGCTTCTCCGGCGGCGAGAAGAAGCGGCTGGAAATCCTTCAGATGACGCTGTTCGAGCCCGCGCTCGCCATTCTCGACGAAACCGATTCCGGCCTCGACATCGACGCGCTCAAGGTGGTGGCGGATGGCGTGAACGCGCTGCGTTCGCCGGAGCGCGCCATGCTGGTGATCACGCATTACCAGCGGCTCTTGAACTACATCGTGCCGGACCGCGTGCATGTGCTGTATGGCGGCCGCATCATCAGGCACGGCGGCCCGGAGCTGGCGCACGAACTGGAAGCCAAGGGCTACGCCGAAATCATCCGGGAGGCGGCATGACGGCGCTCACCCTCCCCAACCGCCGCGTTGAAGATTGGAAGTACTCCGATCTGCGCAACGCGATCGGCCCGGAGATTGTCGAGTCTGCGCCAGTCGCGACCTGGAACGTCTCGCACTCTGGCGGCGTAAAGCAGAACGAACTGCCGGAGATCATGCCGCGGGCCTTGCATGGTGAGATGGGTGCGGTTGCCGCCGATTATGCGAAGTCCGGCCTGTTCCTGCGCGTCGGTAAGGGCGAGTGCGGCGCCGCGCGTCTGGAAGTCGCAAGCGCGGGTCAGGGCCGTGCACTGATTGTTGTCGAAGACGGCGGATCGCTGACACTGCGCGAAGTTTCTGCCGCCAGTGATTTTTCAAATGTCGCGTTCGATGTTGTTTTGGGCGCAGGTGCTCGCCTCGAACACGTTCGCGAGGTCGCGACAGATACCGATGCCATTCGCGTGTGCGATTATTCGCTCCGGCTCGCGAAGGGCGCAACGTATCGCGCGCATTTTGCGGATTTCGGAGCGAAGCTGTCGCGAACGGAGCTGCACATCGCGTTGGAAGGCGACGGCGCGCAGGCGCATCTTTCCGGCGTCAGCGTGACGGGCGACGGACGCCATGCGGACGTTACCACGCGGATCACGCACGCCGTTGGCAACACGCAGAGTACACAGCTGTTCAAGATTATCGCCGGCGGGAAGTCGCGCGGCGTCTATCAGGGCAAGGTGAGCGTGGCGGAAGGCTCGAATGGTTCCGACAGCCGGCAGACCGCCAAAGGCTTGCTGCTGGGCGAACGCGCCGAAATAGATCTGAAGCCGGAGCTGGAAATCCTCGCCGACGACGTGAAGTGCGCCCACGGCGCGGCGGTCGGCGACCTCGATCCGGAGTCGCTGTTCTATCTGCGCTCGCGCGGTGTATCGGAAGCGGAAGCCCGCGCTCTGCTGATGCGCGCGTTC
>JAICVV010000452.1 GCA_025935155.1 Alphaproteobacteria bacterium | reverse complement strand
TTGCGCCAGTGTCCGGTCATAATAGCCGCCGCCGTAGCCAAGCCGGTAGCCGGCCGCATCGAACGCCAGTAGCGGGACCAGCAGCAGGGACGGGAACGCCCGTGGCCAGTTCGGCCGCGGTTCAGGAATGCCAAAGGCCCCCGGGCGCCAGAGCTCCTGTGGAAGGGGCACATGAAACCACAGCGGGTGTCCCTTCATATGCACGCGCGGATAGCAAATCTCGCAGCCACGTGCCTTCAATAACGACAGCAACTCTGAAGGATCGGCCTCGTCGGCCAGTGCGCGGTAGCCGCTGACCTGCGCATTCACAGAATCTGGCAGATCATTGGCGTATTTGGCGATGCGCTGTGCAAAATCCGGCAGAGAGCGCGCAAGCTCTTGCCGCCGCACCCGTGCCATCTCTCGCAGTGCCTGTTTTTCGAGCGGCAGCGCCGTCATCGTTCAGCCTCACTCCGAAGCACATCGGTAAGCCAGGAGCGCGTTGACAGCAATCAGCACGAGATGCGGGGCTCAGCCCGCGGCCAGTTCGACCTCGTTGTCGCGGCTGGTGAGCGTAAGTCCGGCATTCAGTGTACGGGCCAGCTTGTGCGCGAGGTAAGGCTGGATACTCCGGCCATCCAGCGGCCCTTTGGGCTCGCCGCGGGCGGCCTTCTCCACCTCTTCGAGGACGCGAGCGCCTTGCCCGGTGGCACGTATGGTGAAGCCCGGCGCTGAAGCATCGGCCGTTGTCGTCACCACAACGCGGCCGCCACGTGGAAGGCTGTCCGCCGCGAGCAACGCTGCGTTCATCAAGAGCTTGGCCCAGTCCTTCGGCCAGTTCAGCGGCGCGGCCTGCCAATCGAGGTGCACTTTGCCACCGCCGAACAGTCCGCCCACGATGCGTCCCACTTCGGTCAGATCGAGTTGCGCGCCTGCCGAACCCGCGGCGCCGAAAGCGATCCGCGCAAACTGGAGCCGCGCTGCCGCCTGTTCGGCGCTGCTGACCACCAGCTTCATCGCATCGGCTCGCATCGCGGCGTCGCGTTCGTCTTCTAGTACCTCGAGGCCGTTCACCACGGCGCCGATCGGGCTCACCAGGTCATGGCAAAGCCGGGAGACAAGCAGAGCGGCAAAGTCCAGATCGTTCATCGGCGGGGCTATGGTTTTTCTTTCCTGACTGTGCGATGCGCGGCTTAACGAAGGCTTAAGTCATTCGGCCTTTGCAAGCACCCCACTACCATTGACGGAAACCATCGCTCATGACGCACTCCTCTTCGCCTTCGCCCGCAACAATTGAACTCGCCGATATCGCCTGGCAGGCCGGCGAAATCATTCTTCGCCATTATGCGCAGGGAGTCGAAGCACGGACGAAGGAAGATCAATCCCCTGTCACGGCCGCGGACGAGGAGGCGGAGCGTTATATCCTGGAGCGTTTGCGCGCGAAATGGCCGGACGTGCCGGTTATCGCCGAAGAGGAAGCCGCAGCCGGCCGGGTAAGCGAAATCGGAGCGCGATTCTTTCTTGTCGATCCGCTGGATGGCACGAAGGAGTTCATCAGCCGCAATGGCGAGTTCACGGTGAATATCGCCGAGATTGAGAATGGA
>JAICVV010000115.1 GCA_025935155.1 Alphaproteobacteria bacterium | reverse complement strand
AAGCGCAATCTGGCGGAAGGCGGTCCGCTGATCGAAAAATTCCTGAACAGCGGCTTCACGGAACTGGGCGCGAAGCTCGGGCCGATCGTGTGGCAGTTCACGCCGATGCGGAAATTCGAGCCGGAAAATTTCGCCGCGTTTTTTGCGTTGTTGCCGCGTACTCTGAACGGAATCGCGCTGCGGCATGCGATTGAAATCCGCCACGAAAGCTTTCTTGTGCCGGACTTCGTGACGCTGGCGCGCCAGCACAATGTGGCCATCGTGCTTGCCGACTCGCCGAAACATCCGCTGCTCGCAGATGCCACGGCGGATTTCGTCTACATGCGCCTGCAGCGCACGGAAGAGCGTGTTGCGACCGGCTACACCACGCGCGCCCTGAAGCAGTGGGCGGAGCGCGCGAAAGCCTACGCATCCGGTGCCGCGCCGGCTGGCTTGCCGCTGATCGCAAAGGCGCCGCCCAAGAAAAAACGCGACGTGTTTGTCTATTTTATCAGCGGCGCTAAAGTGCGCGCGCCGGCTGCTGCCACTGCGATGCTGAAAGAACTGGAGCATTGAGAGACCGCAGGCGGTCGCCTGCCGCAATCGGATTTATTCGGGTAGAGCCGCCTTCAACCGGTAAATCAGCTCCAGCGCATCTTTGGGCGTGAGCGAGTCGGGCGCAATCTCCCGCAGAAGCTGTTCCGCTTCGCTTTGCTTCAGGGCTACAGTTCGCTTCTCCGGCGCAAACAGCGGCAGGTCATCGATGCTGGCGAGCGGCTTATGCCCAACCCGCCCGTCTTCCAGCGCCCGCAAAACCTTTTCGGCGCGGGCGGTGACGGATGGCGGCAGCCCTGCCAACTTCGCCACGTGAATACCGTAGGAGCGATCGGCGACGCCCGGCGCGACTTCGTGCAGGAACACAATCGAGTCGTTCCATTCACGCACCCGCATCGTTACGCAGGCGAGGCCCGGCAACCGTTCGGCCAGTGCTGTCAATTCGTGATAATGCGTGGCGAACAACCCGCGTGATTTGTTCACCATGCACAAATGCTCTGCGGTGGACCATGCGATGGCAAGACCGTCGAAAGTTGCCGTTCCGCGGCCAATCTCGTCCAGAATGACGAGACTGCGTTCGGTTGCCTGATTGAGGATGGCCGCCGTTTCGACCATTTCGACCATGAAGGTGGAGCGGCCACGCGCCAGATCGTCTGCGGCGCCCACGCGCGAAAACAGCCGGTCCACAATGCCGATATGCGCGGACTCCGCCGGGACGAAACTGCCCGTCTGCGCCAGAATCGCGATCAGTGCATTCTGGCGGAGGAAGGTGGATTTGCCAGCCATGTTCGGGCCGGTGACGAGCCACAATCGTCCGCTGATGTCGTTGGAGAGATTGCAATCGTTCGGCACAAAAAAGCCTGCGTGCCCTGCATTCAGCGCCGCTTCGACGACAGGATGCCGCCCCCGCCGGATTTCGAAGGCGAGGCTGTTGTCCACTTTCGGGCGGACATAGCGGCGCGCGACGGCCAGCTCGGCCAAGGCGGCGTCGACGTCGAGACAGGCGAGCGCAGACGCAATCTCCGCAAGCGGGTTCGCACACTCCAGAACCTGTCCGCAGAGCGTCTCGAACAATTCGCGTTCGATTGCCAGTGCCTGGTCCGCGCTTTGCGAAATGCGGGCATCGAGCGTGGCCAATTCATCCGTCGAAAACCGCACCGCGCTGCCGATGGTTTGACGATGCCGGAACATTTCGCGGTTGGCACCGGCTTGCAATTTGTCTGCGTGCTGCGGCGTGACCTCGATGAAGTAGCCCAGAACGCCATTGTGCTTTATCCGCAAAGCGGCAACACCGCTCTCGGCCCGATATCGGGTCTCCAATCCGGCAATCACGCGGCGGCTTTCATCGCGGAGTGCGCGAATCTCGTCCAGCGGTGCATGGGCACCTGGCCTGATGAAGCCACCGTCGCGCGCGAAGAAGGGCGGCTCAGCGGTGAGATGATGCTCTAAACCATCCTGAAGCGACGAAGCTTCTGCGAGGGCGGCGAGGAGCGCGTTGCGTGACTCGGCCAGTTCACCGAGCGGAGCCTTGAGCGGATCGTCAGACTGGGGCAGCAACTCGCGCAAGTGTCTGGCCGCCTTCAATCCGTCGCGAACGCTGGCGAGGTCTCGCGGGCCGCCCCGCCCCACCGAGATTCGGGCCAGGGCTCGCGCAATGTCGGGGGCGCGACGAAGGCGATCGCGGATATTACGCCGCGCGTCCGAATCTCCGGTGAACCAGGCGACGGAATCCTGCCGGATGTTTATGGCTGACGGATTCAGCAGCGGCGAGCATAGGCGCGCTGCCAGCTCGCGCGCACCGCCGGCGGTGACGGTGAGATCGATGGTGGAAAGCAGGCTGCCCTTGCCACCGCCGGAAACGCTCTCGACGAGTTCCAGATTGCGGCGCGTGGCGGCATCGATCGCCATGTATCCGCCCTCGCCGCCGCGTGCGATCGGTTTGAGAGCGGGGAGCTTTCCTTTTTGCGTCAGAGTCAGGTAGCCGACAAGCGCACCCGCGGCGGAAAGCTCCGCGCGCGTAAACGTTCCAAAGCCGTCCAGAGAAGCAACACGGTAGAGCTCCTTCAGCGCCCGCTCGCCACTGCCGGACTCGAATTTGATCGACGGCAGCGGCGTCAACGCCGCGCTGACGTCCTTCAGCACAGAAGCGACAGCCTCATCGCTCAGCGCGCTATCGGGAACGAGCAACTCCTTTGACGCCAGCCGCGCGAGTTCAACGGACAGCTCGCGGGCGGCAACGCCGGACACCCGGAAATCGCCTGTGGAAATATCTGCGGCGGCCAACGCCCATTCGCCGCCGGCGCGGCCAAGCGCCGCCAGCACGTTGGCCGCACGCGCCTGCAGTAGGGAATCTTCCGTGAGCGTTCCCGGCGTAACCAGGCGGACGACATCGCGGCGCACCACCGCCTTGCTGCCGCGCTTGCGCGCCTGCGCCGGGTCTTCCATCTGCTCGCAAACGGCGACGCGAAATCCCTTGCGGATCAGCTTCTCCAGATACTGCTCCGCCGCGTGAACCGGAACCCCGCACATCGGAATGTCTTCGCCCAGATGTTTGCCACGCTTGGTAAGCGCGATATCGAGCGCTTCGGCAGCCTTGGCGGCGTCGTCGAAGAACAGTTCGTAGAAATCCCCCATCCGGTAGAACAGCAGATATTCGGGATGGGCGGCTTTGATCTCCAGGAACTGCGCCATGGAGGGCGTGGCGCTGTCAGTCTCGCGAATCCCGTTCATGGGTACAAGTTACCAGAGAGAAAAGACGATAAAGCCCGGCGCCATAGCCGCGGCCATTGAAAGACCGCTCCTTTCCGGCGGATATTCTGTGGATCACTCTGGAACCATCGCATGGACGACAGCCGCCCTTCCTTTACAGATGAAGAAGCGCTCGCCTTCCACAGGCAGGGCAAGCCCGGAAAAATCGAGGTTAGAGCCACCAAACCGATGGCGACCCAGCGGGATTTGAGTCTCGCCTATTCGCCGGGCGTGGCGGTTCCCGTGCGTGCCATTGCCGAAAATCCCGATTGCGCCTTCGATTACACGGCGAAAGGCAATCTGGTTGCGGTAATCTCCAACGGTACCGCCATCCTCGGGCTTGGCGATCTGGGCGCGCTCGCCTCCAAACCGGTGATGGAAGGCAAAGCGGTTCTGTTCAAGCGCTTTGCGGATGTGGACGCGATCGATCTCGAAGTTGCAACAACCGATGTCGATGAATTCATCGCGGCTGTCCGTTATCTCAGCCCCAGTTTTGGCGGCATCAATCTGGAAGACATCAAGGCTCCCGATTGCTTTATCATCGAGGAACGCCTGCGGGAGCTGATGGATATCCCGGTGTTCCATGATGACCAGCATGGCACGGCAATCATCTCCGCGGCGGGCGTCATCAACGCCCTCGATCTGACCGGGCGGAAATTGTCTGACATCAAGGTGGTCGTGAACGGCGCAGGCGCTGCGGGTATTGCCTGCCTCGAGCTACTGAAGGCGATGGGCCTGCCAAACGGCAATGCTGTCCTCTGTGACACCAAGGGCGTCATCTACCGCGGCCGCACCGCCGGAATGAACCAATGGAAAAGCGCGCATGCGGTGGACACCAAAGCGCGCACGCTCGCGGACGCGTTGGTGGACAGCGACGTGTTCCTCGGGCTGTCGGTGAAAGGGGCGGTGACGCCGGAAATGGTGAAGACGATGGCGAAGGCGCCCATTGTGTTCGCGATGGCCAATCCCGATCCGGAGATTACACCGGAAGATGTGAAAGCCGTCCGGCCGGACGCAATCGTTGCCACCGGACGGAGCGATTACCCCAATCAGGTCAACAACGTTCTCGGTTTCCCTTATATCTTCCGCGGGGCCCTGGATGTGCGCGCGAAGACGATCAACCAAGCGATGAAAATCGCCGCGGCCGATGCGCTTGCGGCGCTCGCCCGCGAGGACGTGCCGGATGAAGTGGCGGCCGCCTATCGTGGCAATCGTCCGGTATACGGCCCCGATTACATTATCCCGGTGCCGTTCGATCCGCGATTGATTTCGCGCGTATCTGCCGCGGTGGCGGAAGCCGCTGTGAAGAGCGGCGTTGCGCGGCGCGAGGTGAAGGATACGGATGCGTACCGGTATCAGCTTTCTGCGCGACTCGACCCTTCGGCTCTGCTTTTTCAACGCGTCACCGCGAGCGTTCGCGCCAACCCCAAACGGGTCGTGTTTGCTGAGGGCGAAGAGGATTCCGTGATACGCGCCGCCGCTGCCTTTCAGGGTGCAGGACTCGGAAAGGCCCTGCTCGTCGGCCGTGAAGACATTATCAAAGCGGGATTGCGGCGCGAAGGGATCGATGAACATCTGCTTGAAATCCGCGCGCCGCAATCGGCCCAGGACGCGGCTCCCTACATCGAAGCACTGTATTGCCGGCTCCAAAGACGAGGACAGTTATATCGCGATTGCGTTCGCCTCGTGACCACCGACCGGAATGTCTATGCGGCCTCCATGCTCGCAGCCGGTCACGCGGACGCCATGGTGACCGGCGTGACTCGCTCGTATCAGGTCGCACTGTCGGACATTCGCCTGGTTCTGGACGCGCCACCGGACAAGCGACCCGTAGGCGTGATGCTGGTCTTCAGCAAGGGACGGGTGCTGTTCGTGGCGGACACATCGGTGCACGAAATGCCGAGCAGCGAAGAGTTGGCCGACATCGCGGTGCAAACCGTCGAGGTGGTGCGTCATTTCGGGTTCACGCCGCGCGTGGCGCTTCTCGCCTCGTCCACATTTGGATTTCCGCGCAGCGAACGCAGCGAGCGCATCGTGGAGGCCGTGCATATACTGGACCGCCGTGGAGTGGATTTCGAATACGATGGCGAGATCGCCGCCGATGTCGCCCTCGATCGGGAGAAGCTCAGTGTCTATCCTTTCGCAAGATTGAGCGACACGGCCAACGTGCTGATCATGCCGGCGATACATTCCGCGTCGATCTCAACCAAACTGCTGCGCGAAGCAGGAGACGTTACCGTGCTCGGGCCATTGCTGATCGGGTTGGAAAAGCCGGTACAGATTGCGCCTCTTGGCGCCCGGATGAGCGAAATCTACAATGCAGCGCTCATCGCAGCCCTTTAATGCCGGAGGTATGGTTAGGCTCGGCGAGCAGCCCGGCGATCAGACTTAGAGCGAACAAGATCAGGAAAACAACGAAAACAACCTGTGCGATGCCAGCGGAAGCGGCAACAACCCCGCCGAATCCAAAGATGCCGGAGATCATGGCGACGACAAGAAACGCAATTGCCCAACCAAGCATATAGCAACTCCCGTAAGGACTTCTGTGCCCGACCTCTTCAGCGAACGTGTTTCACACGCAGCCGTTCCGGGTGGAAATCGCGAATGCCACAAACCCGACGGTGCACGTCAGGTTAATCGTACCATGCGTTATGGATTATCGACCCGTGGGAGCTTGGCGACGTCTGGCTTCGACATTGTTGTTAGAAGAACATTGCGGCTCTTCACGTACTTCAGCCGTTTCGCGTCGATCCGCACGACGCCCTTGCCCACATCGGCATCGACAGCCCTTACGGTTCCGTCGCTTACATCGACGGAATGCACATGCCCAAGCACGTCGCCCCATAGACTCTTGATCTTCGCGCTTGAGAGGGTCTGTTTCGGATTGCTGACTTTTTGCACCGGAACCGCGGTTCTGATCTCCGCTGGCGTCAGCGGCTTCGTTGCATCGGCGGTCTTTTCATTCTGTTTGGTCTCGCTCGACTCGCTCTTTTTGGCCTCAGCGGGCTCACCTTTTTTGGTCTCGGTAGAGGCGGTTTCAGCGTTCTTCGAATGCGCAGGGCTGGATACGGCCTCCGCTGCTTTGGAAGCCTGGCTGCGCGCGTTCGATTCCGTTTGCGCGGAGGCTTCCTTATGCGGATTGGGGCGCGGCGCCACATTGTAGCTCTGCCGATTCATGTCGGGCTGCTCCGCCGCCTCGGGTGGATATGGTGGCGGAGGCGGATAACGGTCTTCTCCATAGCCAAGGCAGCCTGCGGTGATGAGCAAAATTGAGCCCGTTCCAAGCAGCAAGAGTGATTTGCGCAACATGATTACTCCCCGCCAAAAGACCAACGCTGATAAACAAACGTTAGGATTTGCAGGAAGTTCCATGCGGAATATGGGCGCCTGAAGCGGTCCGGCAGGGGACCGACCCATTCTCGGCGGAACCGCTGCAATCGTTTT
>JAICVV010000440.1 GCA_025935155.1 Alphaproteobacteria bacterium | reverse complement strand
TTCCGCATTAGCCCTGACTACAGGGCGGGCGACATGCACAGTCAAAACCAATTTAGCGACTCGGTTGGAATTGGCTTGCTCTGGGGATTCTTGGAAACAGACTCATTCCCGAATCACTTAAAGAGCCTCAACTTGCGACAGCAAAGCGGAGCGACACCCTATGTCTAGCAAGGCGCTTACCTTGGCTGCGATCCTCGACCTTGTCTTTGGTTTTACCCTTGTGACAGGCACCGTTTACGTCGCAGGCCTATGTCTAGCCCTCGCGGGAGGTTAGTCTTGCGATGCGGTTCATGCAGCTTGTCGCAAGCTGCTCGGGTGCCGCGCTATAGTCGGTACTGCGCTTTTCCGGGATCCGAAGCGGCCTGTTTTCGTCGCGCTCTTGGCGGTCGCACCCGCTCGTTTGTTTGATATCGGCGGTGTTCCGAAGCGGGCACCGCTTGGGGCCGTGGCATGCCACTCATCTCGGGGCCCTGGTGCTGTACTCCATAAACAGCCGCGGCAGCGCGACTATCAAAGTACGCATACGACGAACACCGCCTGATAGACGCATGCGCGCGGGCACGGCGGGGTCTATGATGGGCGTTGTGTGAAGGTCAGGCGGCTTGCTGATTGGCCGGCTTGCCGGCTTGGCGCAGGAGCTTCCATTCCCAGGGCAGCAGTTCGTGCAGACGCGATGCGGGAAGATCGGCGATACGGGCGAGGATGTCGGCGAGCCAGGCCTTGGGATCGACGTCGTTGAGGCGACAGGTTGTGATCATCGTCAGCATGATGGCGGCACGGTCGGCGCCGCGCTGGCTGCCGGCGAAGGTCCAGTTGCGCCTTCCCAATGCGATGCCTCTCAATGCGCGCTCAGCACAATTGTTGGTCAAGCAGATCCTGCCATCGTCGAGGAAGCGGGCGAAGTCGTCCCAGCGCCTGAGCATGTAATTCATCGGCTTCAGGACCTCGGAGGAGCGCGAGAGGTTTTCGCGCTCACGCAGCAACCAGATGTGCATGTCCTCGAGAAGCGGCCTGCTCTTTTCCTGGCGCACCGCGCGCCGCTCGTCAGGGCCGCGGCCGTTGATGGCGCGCTCGATCTCGAACAATGCATCGTGCCGTCTGACCGCCTCCAGCGCGATCGGGGAGATGGGTTTGCCCTTCTGGCCTTCCCGGGCGTTTTTCTCGATGTCAGCCAGTTCAAAGAAGCCCCGCCGCGCATGGGCAAAGCAAAACGCCGGCGTAATCGGCCGCATCTTCTTCTGCGGGTCGAACAGCGGCTCGAAGCCGTTGTAGCAATCGGCTTGCAGGATACCGGCAAAGGCGGCCAGATGCTTCTGGGGATGCTCGCCTCGTCGGTCGCTCGAGGCGTAATAGACCGCCGCCGGCGGCGCAGGTCCGGCGAAGGGTCGGTCATCCCGCACATAAGTCCAGATCCGCCCGATCGTGCATTTGCCTTTCGCCAGGATACGGATGGTGGTGTCATCGCCATGAAGGCGTTCGGCCGCGAGCACATGGCGTTCGATCAAGTGGAAGAGCGGCATGACGGCGAAGGTCCCATGGCCGACCTGGTCGGCCAACGTCGACAACGACAGGTCGATCCGTTCGCACTTGAAGCGCGCACTCTGGCGGTTGAGCGGGATATGCATGCCGAACTTGTCGAACAGGATCGTCGCCAGCAATTGTGGGCCGATGAAGCCGCG
>JAICVV010000106.1 GCA_025935155.1 Alphaproteobacteria bacterium | reverse complement strand
CGCTCGCACTGGAACGCGGCGGCGATCAAGGCGGTCGATCCGGTGACATTGGGCCTGTGCTCGCAGCTGGAGCTGGACCTTGCGGTGACGCGCGCCAATCAGAAGCGCGACCGCATGATCAAGAAAGCCGAAAAGCGCGGCGAGCGCCTGAGGCCGATCGAGGAGACGGTGGGTACAGAAACGCCTGAACCGGCCAATCCGGACGAAGGCGCGCCCGCACCCGATGAATACAGCCTGTCATCCGAACTCGAGCAGGATTGATTGCCCGGTTGCCGGTTGCGCCGCAATGCCAGCGCCCATGATCTAATTGACGCGCAGTCCACGGCCGCCGAACTATACGCCGTCCCAAATCGTTACGTCCATTCCGCGCCTGAGCGTGTTCGCCACGGTGCAGATGGACTTTGCGCGCGCAATCACCGGCGCGGGATCGCTGCCGTCGGCCGCCGTGCAGCGCACCTGCATTTCGGCATGTGTCGCCACCAGCGGTTCACCGTTCAACTCCAGGAAAACGGAAACCGCGATGTCGGCCAGCTCAATTCCCAGCTGCTCGGCGGCGTAACGCAGATCGTTGCAGAAGCAGCCGCCTAACGACAGCGCGAGCAGTTGCCCGCCGTTGAAGCCCAGCCCCATGCCGCCGGCCTTGCCCTCTGGCCGATCGACGACGACGGTGTGGCTTCCGGCCCAGCCGGCAGCGGCGTTCGTGCCGGAGATGTTGCGAAGTTCAATGTTCACGCGCGGCAAGGCAAGCTCCGGTTCGATTTGCGATTAATGCAGCGCCTGCAGGACGTGGCGAATCTTTTCAACGATCTCCGTAATCTCGGATTCGTTCACGATCAGCGGCGGCGAGAGGGCGATGGTGTCGCCGCTGACGCGCACAACCAGGTTTTCGTCGTGAAAAGCGCGCTGGATGACCTCGTAGCCGCGGCGGCCGGGTGCCGCCGGATCCGGTTCCAGTTCGATGGCGGCAGCCATGCCAACATTGCGGATGTCCATCACAAACGGCGCGCCGCGCAGTTCGTGAACCGCATCCTGCAGCACCGGCTCCAGCTTCTCTGCCCGGCCGAACAGATTTTCATCGCGATAAATATCGAGTGTGGCAAGCGCCGCCGCGCAGGCGAGCGGATGCGCCGAATAGGTATGGCCGTGGAACAGCTCAATCTGCCAGTCCTCGCCGCCCATGAACGCATCGTAGATTTTATTGGAAACGACAATGCCGCCCATCGGCACCGCGCCGTTGGAAACAGCTTTGGCGAACGTGACGATGTCCGGCACCACACCGTAACGCTCCGCGGCGAACGCATGCCCCAGCCGGCCGAACGCGGTGATCACTTCATCGAAAATCAGCAGGATGCCGTAGCGGTCGCAGGTTTCGCGCAGTCGCTTCAGATATTCGCCGGAGGTGGGAAAAACACCGGCCGATCCCGCCATCGGCTCGACAATGACGGCAGCGATGGTTTCCCCTCCATGCAGCGCAACAAGCTTATCCAGGTCATCCGCGAAGGCGAGTGGCGTGTCCGGCTCGCCGCGCGTGAAGCGCATTGAAGCATCGTAGGGCAGCAGCAAATGATCGTCCGTACCCGGAAGAAGCGGGCCGTAAGGCTTGCGGTTGTTGCCGAGGCCGCCGACGGAAATGCCGGCGAAGGTGACGCCGTGATACCCCTTCTCGCGCCCAATCAGCCGGAAGCGGCCGCCCTGCCCAATCTTCTGGAAATACGCGCGCGCTACCTTCAGCGCCGCATCGCAGGCTTCCGAGCCGGAATTGACGAAAAACACATGATCGAGCCCTTCCGGCGCCAGCGCCGCAATGCGCTGCGCGAGCGCGAAGGCTTCCGGATGCGCGAACTGAAACGTGGGCGCGTAATCGAGGTCCTGCGCGACACGCGCGATCGCTTCCGCAATCGGCTTGCGGCCATGCCCCGCATTCACACACCACAGTCCGGCGCAGGCGTCGAGCAGTGCACGGCCGCTTTCGTCGTAATAGTACATTCCCTCAGCGCGCGCGAGCATGCGCGGCGCGGTTTTGAAATGCCGGTTGGGCGTGAAAGGTAACCAGAAGGCGGAAAGGTCATTAGGCTGGCGCATGCTTGCTCCGTGACATCGGAGCGCAAGCTAGCGGAGGCGCAGCATCATCGCAAAAAAGCATTGGCCCCGGCGACATTCATCGCCAGGGCCA
This sequence comes from Alphaproteobacteria bacterium, assembly GCA_025935155.1. GTDB lineage: Bacteria > Pseudomonadota > Alphaproteobacteria > Micropepsales > Micropepsaceae > Rhizomicrobium. The sequence continues at coordinate 4,916 of JAICVV010000106.1, read as the reverse complement.
AGCCACACGCGCTGCCTAACTCAAGGCAGAGTGTCTTTAGTGGCGATGCCGTCCGCCGCCGATGTGTCCGCCGACATGGACGCCGCCAACGCGGGCATGCACGCCAATGCCCGGACGGCCATGCCAGCCGCGTCCACCGCGCCAGCCGCCATGCCATCCGCCGCGCCAGCCGCGTCCGCCCCAGGCGCGATGCGACCAGTTGAAATGCGCGCCGCGCCAGCCGGCCCAATTGTGCCAGCCGCCGCGATACCAGAACCACGGACGTCCGCCCCACCAGCGGTAGTAGTGCGGGCCATAGACCCAGCGGCCGCCCAAGAACACGGCGCCCGTGTAGGTCGGGTAGCCGCAATAGCCGCTGTAGTAGTAGTCGTAACCGTAGCAGGCACCAGGCGGATAATAGCCGGGGCCGTAATAGTAACCGGGGACACCGACGCCGATGCCAACGGACACACCCGCTTCAGCGGGTGCTGTGGTTGCAAGCGTTGCGCCGCCAACAATACCGGCCGCGGCGAGCGCGCCTGCGAGAAACTTCTTCGTGCGTGTCATTGCTCCAATTCCTCGTTTTCAGCACCCCTCCGGGGGCCATGCGCCGGAATGTGCCCCGGCAGGCCTGAACGCGGCATGAACGAAAATGTCACAGAAACGCAGGGAACAGCCGGCTTCACGCAGCGCGGCCGCGGGCCTCGATTGGCCAGATTGCCTCCAGCATATCGCCGCGCACGCAATGATAGCAATCGTACAGATTCACCGTTGGGTCGCAATGCGGCACGATGCAGGTAAGGACATCGCCCACGTTAAGCTCCCGGTTCGATGAATCGTAACGCACGCCTCCCTGCTCGTCTCCAAAGAAGAAGTAGCTGGCACCCTCCGGCGCGCCGTGGGCGATGCGCGGCGCGCCGGCATCGGTGGCGAAAGCCTTGAAGCCCGCATCGCTGGTGGCGAGGCCATCGCGATTGGCGCTGATGACGGTTGTCTGCACGAACAGCGAGGTTTCGAAGGGCGGCCGTTCTCCCGGCTTCTGCCACACCTCATTGTACTGACGATCCATGAACACATAGGATCCGGCCTGCAATTCGGTGAGCGTGCGCGCATCGGGATCGATGTCGAAGGTACCGGTGCCGCCGCCGCTGAGGATTTTGGGCGCAAGCCCTCGCGCGTTCAGCGCGTCGCGCAGCTGCGCCAGCGTGCTCATCGCCGATAGCGATGAGTCGCGCCGTTCGTTGGGCGACTCCAGATGCTGCAGATTGCCCGCGTAGCATTGCAGGCCCGCGTATTCGAGGTGATTGGGATTTGCCACCTGTTGCACTAGCGCCACCGCGGCATCGTTTGGCGCGAGGCCGGTGCGGCCCATGCCGGGATCGATATCCACCAGCACCTTCAGCAGCATACCCCTCTCTGCCGCGGATCGATTCAGTCTGGCAGCGACCTCGGCACTGTCGCAAACAACGATCAACTCGCGCAATTGCGCGTTCAGCGCCATCAGCCGCGCAATGCCGCGATCCGTCACCACGGGCGAGGTAATGAGAATGGAATCGATGCCGGCGTCTGCCAGCGCCTCTGCTTCGCCCAGTTTGGCCGTGCAGATGCCGAGCGCGCCTGCTTGCATCTGGCGTTTCGCAATCTCCGAACACTTGTGCGTCTTGGCGTGCGGGCGCAGCGCGATATTGTGCGTGCGCGCGTGCTCCGCCATTCGCGCGATGTTGCGTTCCATCACGTCGAGATCGATCACCAGCGCCGGCGTCTGCAAACGCTGTCGGCCGCCCGGTATGCCGATCAGATCGCGGTTGAGTTCTTCCGCTCTCATAAGCAGTCCATAGCCCGTGCCGCACAATGGGAAAAGGGTGCTACAAGCGGGCTCATGAAGACGATTTATTCACCCGCGCACAGAGCGCACGCGCCGAAAGAGGAGTTCGAAGCTGGGCGCCTTTCGCCCGCCGTGGAAATTCCCGAACGCGCCGAGCGGGTGCGGGCGGAAATCGAGCGGCGGAAGATCGGTCCCATCCTGCCGCCCGAAGAGTTCGGTGACGAACCTGTCCTGCGCGTTCATGACAGCCGCTTCGTTGGTTTCCTGCGCACGGCCTACGACGATTGGCGTATCCGTTATTCCGGCGACACGGCAGAAGCCTTTCCGTCGGCGTGGCCCGTGCGTGGCATGCGTTTTAACGTGAGCGATATCGAATCGCGGCTCGGTTCCTACGCTTCCGATACGGCAACGCCCATCGGCCGCGGCACCATCGACGCGGCACGCGCAGCCGTGGATGCCGCGCTTACGGCGGCACAACAAATTCAGCGCGGTGAGCGCGCCGTCCTTGCGCTGACCCGGCCACCCGGTCACCACGCCAGCGCCGATGTGTTCGGCGGTTACTGCTACTTCAACAATGCCGCGATTGCGGCGCAATGGCTGGTGGATCGGGGCCTGCGCCCCGCCATCCTCGATGTCGACTACCACCACGGCAACTGCACGCAATCGATCTTCTATCGCCGTAGCGATGTGCTGTTCGTCTCCGTTCACGCCGATCCGTCTTTTGCCTACCCGCACTTTCTCGGTTTTGCCGACGAGCGCGGCGCCGATGCAGGCGAGGGATTCAATGTCAATCTGCCGCTGCCACGCCTCACCGCATGGGACAGTTACTCACAGGCGCTGGATACTGCTCTTTCACGCGTTCGCGAATTTAGCCCCGATGTGCTCCTCGTTTCGCTTGGCCTCGACACATTCGAAGCCGACCCTATCTCGCATTTCCGTCTGAAGGTTCAGGACTACCTGCGGATTGGCCGAGCCATCGCCGGTTTGTGCAAGCCCACGCTGTTCGTGTTCGAGGGTGGCTACAATCTCGATGCGCTGGCGGAGATTACCGTCAACGTGCTGGAAGGCTTTGAGCAGCGTTAGGGCGGCGCCGAGCCGCGGCGCTTCGCCTTCTCCCGAAGCTTCTCCGCGGCGCGTTTCAGAATGTCTTCCGGCGTGGCCGGCGACTCCGTCTGTATCTTGTCGAAGGCGCGATCCACCGCCGCCTTGACGCTCGCGGCCGTGCCGCCCTTTGCGTATTCGCGCACAATGACATCTTCAATGCGAGCAATCACGGCGTCCACGGAATAGGAACGCGGCGCGCCGTCTTCATCCAGCGCGCTGTACACGCCGATCCTGTGCTCGGCATCCCGCGCCCATTCCATCACCTTGTAAAAACGCGAGCCGTGGCGCTGGTGCTTGAACAGCACGTCGGCGGCCGCGGCGGCGAGCGATACCGGCACGAACACGAAATTATGGATGTTCCCCAAAACGAGCTTTACCTGAAACACGCACACGTCACGGAAGAAACGCCAGCGTTCGTGCGAATCGTCCGGCGGCACTTCGGAGGGCAACGCTTCCGCAGCAGGAACGGGAGCGGCTTCCGTGCTGGATTCGGGCAGGCTCATGCTTTCTCCAAACGCATGGGCCCGCGGAATTGCCGCAGCAACGCTACAAACCAGCTGCCTTCGGGCCTTGCGCCGGACCGTGCAAATGCGCTGGGCAATTCGTGCCAGCGCAGCTGTGGCGCATGATGATGAGTGCCGTGGTAGTTGCCGTTCATCACCAGAATTCTCATGAAGGGCGAGAGCGCGGTATTGCGCGCATCGAGGCCGGAGTCCAGCGGCATGCCGTAGTGCGGCGCGTTGTCGAGCAGCGAGAGTACGCTCCAGCGCGCGGCAATGCAGCAGACAAAAACAGGCCACGCGGCGCCCCACAGCCAGAGCGCTGCGCCAAACAGCACGGCAATTGCTGCCAGATCGAAGCGGATGGCGTTGCGCCGTTTCATGTTGGTGAAGGTGCGCAACGCGGCGGCGCGCAGCGGCGCGCTCTCCGGATTGCTGTCCAGCCGGCTCAGCACGCTTCGCGTGGTGGTCACGGGCAGCAGCGTTGCCAGGGGGATCAGCGCGTAACTCAGTGCATGGCCGACGATTAGCTTGAAGTAATAGATACAATAGGCAGCGATTCGCGACTGCCCTGGCTGCAAGGCTTCCGGCCGGTCGAAACTATGCCGGTTCTGGCTGTGATGGGCCAAATGGCCGAAGCGCATTGTCTCCCACGGTAGACCGAGAAGGACGCCAAGGATGCGGCCGATGGCCCGATCCACTTTCTCGACGCCGAAAAGATGACCATGCACGGTCTCATGCATCAGGCCGTAATGCAGCGGCGCAGTCGCCGCGAGGACGATCACGAACACCGCTGCTGCTGTGCTATTCAGGTGAGCAAAAAGGGGCAGTGCGCCAAATTCCAGCGCCGCAATGCTGCCCACCACAGCCAACAGCGCCGCGTTGATCGCGCCGCCCTTCTGGCGTTGCCACATATTCGCCCCTGCACTCTCCGCCCGCGGAACTTACAGCGCCAATCCGTTCAGCGCGAGAGCTTCAAAGAACCCGTCCGGGATTAGACCTGCACAGTGGCAAGGCGCGCTCTCGCCGCCGGGCCGTAATGAACAGGGCGCTATTTTTCGTCACGTCCCGCGAGTGAGGTGATTTGAAATCCGGCGCAGATATGGCGCCATTGGGGCGATGACTTGGCTCATGGGCGCCTGAGGGCAACAACGTAAACGCAATTCTCATTCTGCGAAAAATTCCTTGCAACTCCGGCGGTTGCAAGAACGCATTGAACGCAACTTTTACTATGCGAATCGCCGCGCCGCGCACAGCGGAACCAAAGTTCCTTTTGCCCCATTTGTTATCCATACAATGACAGCAATCGGAAGAACATGGATCGTCGTGCTCGGCGATTCAGGCGCCAGATTTTTGCGCCGTGAGGGATCGGGCAAGTGGACTGAGGCCGCGAAGGAAATTCCTTCCGCGGCAGACCAGGCCTTCACGCCGGAAATCCGGCGCGCTGCGCGCGAGCAATTCATTCGCAACGCGGTGATTGCGGTGGACGGTGCATGCGATCGCAATCT
>JAICVV010000428.1 GCA_025935155.1 Alphaproteobacteria bacterium | reverse complement strand
GCAGATCCGGATCGATCACGCGAACTGGTTCGACGATGGCCGCATTTACCGCAACGACCCGGTGATCGATGTCAGTCCCGAGAACGACTGGAGCGCCGTGCGGGTATGGGATACCCGCGATAACGTGCTCGGCGCACGAACATACTCGGTCCGTGGCTTCATCGGGCCAGGCCGCGATGAGGACCAGCGGGTCGCCAGCAGCGAATAGATGGCGCGGGCTCCGCCTGCGGAGGCGAAAGTCAAGCCCTTGCGTTTCCCGTGCGCGCGCATATGGTCCGCGCGCTTAAAGCAGGCGGCATAAAGCCCGCTTGCGCTGAGGCGCTCGCAAGCCCAACTCGCAACGTGAAACCCGTCACCTCCCCAGCTTCGGACGCGCTGTCAGCCGAACGGCTCGGCAGTTGCGAGAATTCGCCGGCAGGCCATGCGCCCGAGTCCAGTGCGCGAAGAACTGCCGGGCTCACGTTGGGCGCGTTGGGTGTGGTGTTCGGCGATATTGGCACGAGCCCCCTCTACGCCATGCGGCAATCCATACAGGGCGCAGGCGGACAGTCGCCCGATGCTTTCGCGGCGCTGGGCTGTGCCTGCCTGATTTTTTGGGCGCTGATCTTCGTCGTCACCATCAAATACGTGACCCTCATCATGCGGGCCGACAATGACGGCGAAGGCGGCAGCCTCGCGCTGGCAGCGCTGGCGCATCGCTCGCCGGGCATCAGCAGGCGGCTGAAGAGCACCATTGGCATCGCCGCGCTGGTCGGGTTGGCATTGTTTTACGGCGACGGGATGCTGACGCCGGCGATCTCGGTGCTGAGCGCCGTGGAAGGCCTGGGCGTTGCAAGCGAGGGCTTCAAACCGTTTATCTTGCCGCTCGTCCTCATCATTCTGGTCGGACTGTTCGTACTGCAGTCGCGCGGCACCGCCCATATCGGTCGGCTGTTCGGCCCCATTATGGTGTTGTGGCTTGGGGTGATCGCGGTTTTGGGCGCGATCTCGATCGCGAAAACACCGGGCGTGCTCTGGGGATTGAATCCATATTACGGCGTCTACCTTTTTGTGCGCGAGCCTTGGACCGCCTTCGTCACCTTAGGCCTGGTCGTCCTTTCCGTAACCGGTTGCGAAGCGCTTTACGCCGACATGGGCCATTTCGGCCGCAATCCCATTCGCTACGCATGGTTCTTGATTGTGCTTCCTGCGCTGGTGTTGTGCTATTTCGGACAGGCCGCCGCGGTTCTGCGCAATCCACACGCCATTGGCGGCGCGAACGATCCCACCTCGTATCTGTTTTTCGGGCTGGTACCGCATTGGGCGCACTACGCGATGGTTGTGCTCGCTACCATTGCCACGGTTATCGCATCGCAGGCGGTGATTTCCGGTGTGTTTTCCATCACGCAACAGGCTGTGCAGCTGGGAAGGCTCCCACGCATGGAAATCCGCCACACCTCGGCCACCGAGTACGGTCAGATTTACGTGCCGCGGATGAACGGATTCCTGCTCGTTGGCGTCGTGCTCATCGTGCTGATCTTTCGCAGTTCCGATGCGCTGGCCGCTGCTTACGGCATCGCCGTTTCCGGTGTGATGGTGATCGACACGTTCAATGCGTCTATCGTGGCGGCAAAACAATGGCACTGGGGCTTCAAACTGGCGATTGCGGTGTTCGGCGCGCTGGGCCTTATCGACATCGTTTTCTTTAGCGCCAACACCCTTAAAATCGTGCAGGGCGGCTGGCTACCGTTGCTTATTGCGGCCGGCGTGTTCTTCGTGATGGAAACATGGCGGATCGGGCGGCGCGCGCATCTTGAGAAAGTCCGCAGCGAGTCGATGCCGCTGGAGCTTCTCCTCGCGCG
>JAICVV010000086.1 GCA_025935155.1 Alphaproteobacteria bacterium | reverse complement strand
TCCATCGTGCCGGATTTGAGCGATCCGTTCCGGGTGGCCGAACTGGACGATGCGGCGCTCGCCGCGGATAACGCGCGCCTGTTCGATGAAGCGGCGGCCATTTCGATGCTGGGCGGCCGCCGCGTGGTGCGGGTGCGCAGCGTGGGAAATTCGCTCGCCAAACTGTTCGAGTCTTTCCTCAACGATCCCAAAGGCGATGCGCTGATTGTGATGGAAGGCGGCGATCTCGCCAAGAGCTCGAGCCTGCGAAAAGTTTTCGAAGAAGCGGACAACGCCGCCGCGATCCAGTGCTACGCGGATTCGGCGCAAAGCCTTGCAGGCGTGGTGCGCAACGCGCTGAAGGAGGAGGGCCTCTCGATCAGCGCCGAAGCGCTGGACGATGCCGTTTCCCGTCTGGGTTCGGACCGCGGCATCACCCGGCGGGAGCTGGAGAAACTCGCTCTCTATGCGCAAGGCAAATCCCGCGTCGAACGGGACGACGTGCGCGCAATTATGGGCGATGAAACCGAAGCGCGCATCGAAGAAGCGTGCGATGCCGCCGGCGAGGGCGATCCGAAGCGGCTGGATATCGCGTTGGAACGCTTGCGGGCGGACGATATGTCACCCGTCGCCATCGTGCGGCTCGCCCTGATGCACTTCCAGAAGCTGTTGCAGGTAAAGGCGGAAACCGCGCGCGGCGACTCCGTCGATACCACGATGCGGAAGATGCGGCCGCCGATACACTTTGCCCGCGCGGCCTCTTTTAAGGCACAGGTTTCGCGCTGGAGCGAAGAGAGACTTGGCAATGCCCTGGACCTGCTCTTCGAAACCGAGGTGCTGTGCAAGACCACCGGCATTCCCGCCGAAGTCGTCACCAGCCGCGCGTTGTTCACCATTGCGGCGATGGCCCGCGCCCGCTGATCCGAAACTCAGCGTATTGCCACCACGAACAGACGCTGAAACGGGAACAGCGTCTTGCCATCGGCGCGCCGCGGATACGCCTCCCGCAATCGGGCGCGATACTGCGCGATGAACGTCTCGCGCTCCTTCTCACCGAGCGGCTGCAAGAATGGACGTAAACCGGTGCCGCTCACCCAGGCGAGCACGGGATCGTCGCCCTCCAGCACCTGTAGGTAGGTGGTTTCCCAAATATCAAGCGACGCGGAACGTGGCGCGAGAACGTCGAAATATGCTTCGGGCGAGAGCACATGCCGCTGCCGTGCGCCGGCAAGCTTCTCCGCCCACGGGCTGGCATTTGCCACCTCGCGCATCAGCGCATGCGATGGCGAATCGAAATTCCGCGGCACCTGAAAGGCGAGCGCGCCACCTTCCGCAACATGGCTCATCAGCTGTGGCAGCAACGCGCGATGATCCGAAATCCACTGGAACACCGCATTCGAGAACACCACGTCGTATTGTATGTCTGGCGCCCACGATTGCACATCGCCTTGCACCCATGTCGCGCGAAGTGCTGAGGCCCGCGCCTTGGCGAGCATTTCAGGAGACGATTCCAGTCCCTCAAGTGCTGCATTAGGCCAGCGCGCCGCCAGCGACGCGGTGGAATTACCCGGCCCGCAGCCCAGATCGATCACCCGCGATGGCATGCCCAGCGGCACGCGCGCTAGCAGCTCGATGGCCGGCCGCGTGCGCTCGCCGGCGAATTTCATGTAAATGTCAGGATCCCAGTTCATCCCGTCTCGCGGTCCGGAATTTCCAGCCGGAACGTTGTGCCCTGGGGTCCCGTATCGATCAGCGAAATATCGCCGCCATGCGCGCGCGCAAGCTCGCGCGAAATCACCAGCCCGAGCCCTGAGCCGCCACTGCGCGCCGATCCCGCAAAAGGCTGAAACAGCCGGTCGCGCACCTTCTCCGGAATTCCTGGTCCGTTGTCCGACACGTGGATCAGCACGCGTTTGCCGTTGCGCGATGCGGAAATGCGGATTTCCGCAGCCGCCGCCCCGTTCACCGCCTGCTCCGCGTTGCGCACCAGGTTCAGAACAATCCGGAACAGCTGCTCGGGATCGGCATCCACCTGCAAATCAGCGGGCACTTCATCCCGAAGGTGGATGGGATGTTCGCCGGCGCGTTCGGCAAGCGCCGCTTCGCCGGCATCATCGACGATACCTTTCAATGCCACGCGCCTGCGCTGCGGTGCATGCTCATCGGCGCGGCCGTATTGAAGCGTGTTGGTGGCGAGCGCCACGGCATGATCGATGGCGCTGACCAGCCGCGGCGCCAGTCGCTTGACTGCCGGGTCGCCGCTTGCCGATAGCCGGTCGGAAGCGAGTTGCGCGCTTGAGAGAATGTTCCGCAAATCGTGCTGAATTTTGGCAACGGCCATTCCCAGCGCCGCAAGCCGCGCGCGCTGTTGCAGCGAGCCGTAAATCTCGCGCTGCATGGTGGCGAGCTCGCGTTCCGCCGTACCAATCTCGTCGTGGCGCGCAGACGGAGAAATAATCCGGCTCGCGTCCTCCGGGTTTTCACGGAACGCAATCATTGCGCGGGTGATGCGCCCCATCGGCCGCACCAGCACGAAATAGAGGCTTAGAAAAACGAGCACCGCCGTCACAGACGAGAGCAACAGCGCCAGCAGCGCCGTGCGCCCGGCGAACTGTGCCAGCGCGGCGTGAATCGATTTTTCGCCAAGAATGACGTCTACGCCCAGCGCGCCTTTGATCTTGGTCGGCGCCATAATGCGCAAAGTGCGCGTTCCGCCATGCATCAGGCAGTCGAGCCCATACCAGATTTCCTTGAAGACGTTGTCGTCGCGCAGATCGATGGTGAAGTCGATGCGCCGCTGTTCCTGCGTCACCAGAAACAGTTCGTGCTCTTCCGGCCGCCGCAGCACCACTGCATTGGCGTCGGCCCGCGCCAGCAGCTGCTCCCGAAGGCCGGTGGAGAGCTTTTCACCGGCCGCTTCGGTCATCGGCAGAATGGCGATCTCTGCAGATTCAACGTGGCTTTGCAGAAGGGCGTGGTGATAACGGCCGATGGTCGGCGCGAAAATCACGGCTTCGGTGATCAATACGTAAACAAGCGTCAGCAGCAGAAGCCGCCCGGAGAGGCTTTGCGCGATCAGCCTCCAGGCATTGCTCAGCTTGGCGCGGATCGAGCCCGACATTGGAGCGGCATAGAGCATGATTGCGTGGCCGAATGAAGCCGCGGGCGCTGTTATGGATTTTCAATAACCCCCGGCAAAAGATCGCTATCAGCCCTTATTCGGCTCTGGTTGACAGAAAAACGGGCTGTCCCTAGAACCCGCGCTTCCCAAAAGGCCGGAACAGCAGGAGAATCCGTCATGAAGCGCACCTATCAGCCGAGCCGGCTTGTACGGAAGCGCCGCCATGGCTTTCGTGCCCGCATGGCCACCGCTGGTGGCCGCAAGGTGCTGGCCCGCCGCCGCGCCCATGGCCGGAAGAAGCTGTCCGCCTGACCTTAGCGCCTGAACCCGCCCCGAATCCGATCAAAATGGAACGGCTGAAGCACCGGCCGGATTTCCTGCGCTGCGCCCGTACCTTCCGGCGCGCCAGGCCGTCTTTGACCCTGGAAGCCGCGGCCACGCCGGCGCCGTTTGCCCAGCCGGGAACCCTGCGGGCCGGCTTCACCGCGTCCAAGAAGAGCGTCGGGGGCGCTGTCGAGCGCAACCGGGCCAAGCGGCGCCTCAGGGCCGCCGCCGCGGCACAGCTTCCCCTTTATGGGCTCCCCGGCCATGACTATGTTCTGGTCGCGCGGCCGGGCACGCTGACCCAGCCGTTCGCCTCGATCCTGGAGGATCTTGCCGTTTCGCTGAGGGCCGCGCGCGCGAAATTCGCCCGAACGCCAGAGCCTTAGATTGATGAAAGATCTTGTGCGCCGGGGGACCGTTCTACTTCTCCTGACGCCAATCCGGATTTACCGATGGTGTGTTTCGCCCCTCTTCCCGCCCGCCTGCCGGTTTGCTCCCAGCTGCTCGGAATATGCAATGGACGCGCTTCAGCTGCACGGTCCGGTGAAGGGCTTATGGCTTGCAGTCCGGCGCATTTTGCGCTGTCACCCCGTGAAATGGCTCGGCGGCGCGTCGGGCTTCGATCCCGTTCCTCCGCCCCGATGAAGGCCCATGGATAACAACCGCAATCTCTTCCTCGCCATTCTGCTCTGCGCCGCCGCGATTTTCGGCTGGCAGTACTTCGTCGCCAATCCGCAGATGGCGAAGGAGAAGGCGCATCAGGCGCTACTCGCCAGGCAGAAGGGGCCGGAGGCACAGAACAAGACCGCCGAGCTTCCGAAAACGGCGGCTGCAATTTCAAGGCAGATTTCCCGCAGCGCGGCGCTGCAGGCCGGCGGTCCGCGCGTGGCAATTGCCACGCCGTCGGTGAATGGCTCGTTGCGGCTGAAGGGCGCCCGCTTCGACGATCTGCAACTGCGCAAATATCGTGAGACGCTCGATCCGAAGAGTCCGGAGATCGTGCTCTTCTCACCGGAAAGCACCGCATCTCCCTATTACAGCGTGTTTGGATGGGTCGCTGCGCCTGGCTCCAAGGTGAAGACACCGGATGACAATACGCCATGGACGCTTGCGAGCGGTGATACCCTGACACCGGAAAAGCCGGTGACCCTGCGATGGGAGAACGGGCAAGGGCTGACGTTCACGCGCACCGTTTCCGTAGACAAGCAGTACATGTTCACGATTGCCGATACGGTCACGAACCATAGTTCCAGCGCCGCCGCATTGTATCCCTATGCCTACGTCGCGCGCACCGATGTGCCGAAGGGCACCCACTACATGGCGCTACATGAGGGTTTTGTCGGCATCCTCAATGGCGATCTTCAGGATCCGAACTACACCGATCTGAAAGCGGAGAGTCCGCAACAGTCATTCCATTCCACCGGCGGCTGGCTCGGGATGACCGACAAATACTGGATGGCGGCAATTATCCCGCCGCAGAATGCGCAGATCGACGGCATCTACCGCGTGCTCAATCCGGGCGACAAACCGGGTTATCAGGCCGATTATCGCCTGAACGCGCAGACCATTGCACCGGGCGCAACCATCCAAGTCACACAGCGGCTTTTCGCGGGCGCCAAAGTGGTGACAACGCTCCGCGACTATGAAAACCAGCTGCATATCCCGCGGTTCGATTACGCGGTCGATTGGGGCTGGTTCTTTTTCTTCACCCGCCCGATGTTTCTGCTGCTTGACCTGTTCGGCCATTGGGCCGGCAATATGGGCATCGCCATCCTGCTCCTCACTATCGTAGTGCGGCTTCTCTTTTTCCCGCTTGCGAACACGCAGTTCAAAAGCATGAGCCGCATGAAGAAGCTGCAGCCGCAGGTCGAGCGCATCCGCGAGCGTTTCGCGGAAGACAAGATGAAGCAGCAGCAGGAGATGATGGAGCTTTACAAGCGGGAGAAGGTGAATCCGCTCTCGGGGTGCCTGCCCATCTTCATCCAGATTCCGGTGTTCTTTTCGCTTTACAAGGTGCTGCTGGTCAGCATCGAGATGCGGCAGGCGCCTTTCTTCGGTTGGATTCGCGATCTCTCCGCGCCCGATCCCACCTCCATCTGGAATTTGTTCGGGCTGCTACCCTGGCACACGCCGGCCTTCATTCCGGCATTTCTGGTGATCGGCATCTGGCCGATTGTCATGGGCGGCACGCAGTGGCTGCAGACGAAGATGAACCCGGCGCCGGCCGATCCGGTGCAGGCTCGGATGTTCTCCCTCATGCCGCTGATTTTCATGTTCATGCTGGCGAGTTTTCCGGCCGGCCTCGTGATCTACTGGACGTGGAGCAACCTGCTCTCGATGATCCAGCAATATGTGATCATGCGGCGCGAGGGCGCGGAGATTCACCTCTTCAACAACCTGAAGCTCGGTGGATTGACGAAGCGGCTGGCGCCATCCAATCCGGGCACCGGGCCGGGCGAATAGCGGCGGCGCATGACTGCGGATGCCGCTTTCGCGCGAAAGCTGTTCAGCGGCCCCTGTGAGTTCGTGGCCGGCGCAATGTCGCTCGACGCACTTCCGGAAACGGGCTTGCCGGAAGTGGCATTTGTCGGGCGTTCCAACGCTGGCAAGTCGAGCCTGATCAACGCACTGACCGGCCGCACAAGTCTCGCGCGGGTTTCGCACACACCGGGGCGCACACGGCAGATCAATCTTTTTCGCCTGCGCGACGCGCTGGTTCTGGCCGATCTTCCGGGCTACGGCTTTTCCCGCATTTCGAAAGCGGAAGCCGCGCACTGGGACTCTTTAATCACCGGCTATCTGCATACGCGGCGCACGTTGCGATGCGTCGTTCTGCTACTGGACGCGCGCCGCGGAATCATGACGAGTGATAAAGAAGCAATGACCCTGCTCGACGAAGCAGCTGTCAGCCATCAACTGGTACTTACCAAAACGGATGCCTTGAAAGCAGCGGAACTCCAACGCGTCACGGCAGAGGTGCAGACCGTCGTGTCTCAACATCCCGCGGCATTGGCGGCCATTATCGTGACTTCTGCCCGCTCATCGTTCGGTATTGCCGAACTGCGACAGTCCTTGGCCGAGTTGGCGTCACACTAGATGCTTAAAAAAAACGTCATGGCCCGGTCGCGCGAAACAGCGCGAGCCGGGCGACCCAATTGCGGCAAAGAAAATTGGATCACCCGCATGAAGCGGGTGATGACCGAGAAGGGGAAGGTCAACGCGCGCGTTTACGCTTCGCGGGCGCGTTCGATTTCGCGTGCGATTTAGCCGGCGCGGCAGAGCCCTTGCGCTGCAAGCTCTTCTGCAGCGCGTCCATCAAGCTCACCACATTGCTCGCGGGGGGCGCGGGCTCGGCCGTCACCGGCGCTTCGCCGTGTTCCTTGCGGCGAATCAATTCGCGAAGCGCTTCCTCGTATCGGTCCTTGAAGGTCTGCGGTTCGAACGGACCTTCCTGCTGCTCGATGATCCTCTGCGCGATGTCAACCATGCGCGGGTCCACTTTCATATTTGGAATATCCTCGAACATCACGGCCGGATTCACCACTTCGTTTGCCATGCGCAGAGTGTAGGCGAGCAGCCCCTTGCCGCGCGGCTCGATCGCCATCAGCCGTTCGCGGGTGTGCATCACCACCCGGCCCAGCGCGATGCGATCTTCCTGCGCCATGGCTTCGCGGATAACGCCGTAGGCATCCAGCCCGTCATTGCCCTGCGGCACGAGGAAGTACGGGTCGTTCCAGTACAGCCTGTCAATGGTGCTGGCATCGACAAAACGCTCGATTTCCAGCGTGTGCGTGGTTTCGAGTTTTACTTCGTCCAGCTCTTCGTTGCTCACAATCACGTAATGGTTCTTGGCAATCTCGTAGCCCTTCACCAGTTGCGAGCGCTCCACCGGCCCGGTTTCCGGATCGGTCGGGATCATGCGGATGCGGTTGTTGGTTTCGGGGTTCAGCAGATGGAATGAAATGTCGCTTGTGCGCGTCGTCGCATTGAAGAGCGCCACGGGACAGCTGACGAGCGACAGCCGCAAATTTCCCTGCCACACCGGCCGCGTTGGACGCTTGCGCGTGGCTCCGGGGTCGTTCTCGTTCGAGGGTTTGTGGACGGGCTTTTTCGCGCGCGTGGACTTCTTTTTGGTCGTGGCCATGGCGGCATCCCTGGAATTATCCCGGCCGCAACAGGACCTTGGCGCGGGACGTTTCGGGCAAAAGGTTCAGGT
>JAICVV010000449.1 GCA_025935155.1 Alphaproteobacteria bacterium | reverse complement strand
GTCTCCAATGCTATGGCGCTGACGGGCAACGCTCTGGCGCGGGTGATCCACGCCAGAAGCGAGTCCGCGGGCTTGAGCCCCGTTTTGCTTCGGCTACCTGCCTTGCCGCTGCCGCCCGAAAAGGAGGGGTACCCACCCCCTCGCGAACTTCCCAAAACAACCTCCGAAGGAATTTCGCGTAGGATCAGCGGGTTAGAGATTGGTCAGCAGACTAAGGGAGACGTGCTCTCATCCTCCCCCGCTTGCGGGGGAGGTGCCGAGCAAGCGAAGCGCTGCGAGGCGGAAGGGGGAGAAGCGCGAATCCCTCCTCCGTCGCGCTACGCGCGACACCTCCCCCGTAAACGGGGGAGGATAAGGACCACGGAATTGGCACCCCGCCGCCGCATCAAACCCAAAGGCGGAGCGCCGGGAGGGAACCGAAACGCAGTCAAGTCGGGCGCCCACACCGCCGGCATGCGCGCTTTCGAGCAAAGCTTGAGCGCCTATGTCCGGGAACTGAAAGTCGCGTTGGCGCTGCTCAACACCGCCCTGCCGCGGCAGACCCGGCAAGTGCTCTATCTCATCCGCACGCCTGAGCGCTGCTACACCCGCATCCGCCGCACAGGCCGCCCGCAAACCATCGGCATCACGGCCCAAAATCGCGAAGCCGGGCGCGGCAGCTCGCGTGCGTCACGGGCCGCAACCCTGCCCCTGCTCACGATTGGCCGCCCTCCTTCGCGCGCCTATATTGGGGCGGAGCCATCCCCCAATCTGCGCGCAGGAGCCAATCATGC
Source organism: Alphaproteobacteria bacterium (assembly GCA_025935155.1). GTDB lineage: Bacteria > Pseudomonadota > Alphaproteobacteria > Micropepsales > Micropepsaceae > Rhizomicrobium. Next base: position 821 of record JAICVV010000449.1, on the reverse strand, counting down.
TGAACAAGCTGCAATTCTACATCGACGGCCAATGGGTCGATCCCGCCACGCCGAAGACGCTGGAGGTGATCGATCCGGCCAACGAAGAGGCCTTCGCCCGCATCAGCCTGGGCTCCAAAGCGGACGTCGACAAAGCGGTTGCCGCGGCGCGCAAAGCGTTCCCGTCCTGGTCGCGCACCAGCAAAGAGGATCGCCTCTCCCTTCTGCAGAAGATCGTGGACGTCTATCAGCGGCGCTACGGCGAAATGGCCGAGACCATCAGCCGCGAAATGGGCGCGCCGCTGTCGCTTTCCAAAAACGCGCAGGCCGCCATCGGCGTGGGCCACCTGATGACCGCCATCAAGGTGCTGAAGGATTTCGAGTTCCTGAAAGTGCAAGGCACCAGCGCTATCGCCTACGAGCCGGTCGGCGTTGTCGGCATGATCACGCCGTGGAACTGGCCCATCAACCAGATCGCCTGCAAGGTGGCGCCGGCACTCGCCGCGGGCTGCACCATGCTGCTGAAGCCCTCCGAGATCGCACCGCTGAACGCCATTCTGTTCGCCGAAATTCTGGACGAAGCCGGCGTGCCACCGGGCGTGTTCAATCTGGTGAACGGCGACGGCCCCACGGTTGGCGAAGCGATGAGCGCGCATCCGGGCATCGACATGATGTCCTTCACCGGCTCGACGCGCGCCGGCATCGCGGTGGCGAAAGCGGCAGCCGATTCCGTCAAGCGCGTGGCGCAGGAGCTGGGCGGCAAATCCGCCAACATCGTGCTGGAGGATGCGGATTTGTCGAAGGTCATCCCCGAAGGCGTGATGAACATGTTCTCGAACTCC
>JAICVV010000093.1 GCA_025935155.1 Alphaproteobacteria bacterium | reverse complement strand
TGGGCAGCTGGGCGTGCGGCTGGCAGGCGACTGGTTCCAGCGTGGCGGCTTCATCACCAATGAATTCGACGGCCGCGACCTCGATGGCCGCAACACGCTTTCCTTCCGCGCCAGCGTGCGATGGGAGCCGACGACCAGCACCACCGTCGATTTCGTGGGCGCTGTCGAGCACGAGGGCGACAATCGTATGCGGGCGCAGAAGCAATACTGTACCACCGACCCGAGCGGCATTCTCGGCTGCCTGCCGGACAGTATCTCGAACGGCTTGACGAACCCGAACGCCACATTGCCGTCGATCGCCTCCAGCGTGCAGGGGTTGAATGCGGCTTTTGCGGGTACGCCGCTGGCCGGGCTGGGTTCCGCGCTTGGGCTTTTCGATTTAACGCAGCCGGCCGAACTGCCCGCGCTTTGCCTGGAGCCGGGCACCCCCTGTAACCCATCCGATCCGCGCAAGGTCTTCACCGGCTTCAATCCGCAGTACAAGGCGAACGATCTGTTCTATGCGCTTAACTGGCGCCAGAAATTGTCGAACTGGCTGGATGCCACGCTGGTTGGAGGCTGGGACCAGAACAATGTCTGGTCGCAGGAGAGCTATACGAATTTCGCCAGTGTGCCCTTTGACCAGGAGCGCCTCGGCAACTGGGATGCGTTCACCGGCGCGGAAGGCGCGTTGCACGCGGTGCTGCTGAATGCGGGCGGCACCGCTTATGCCAATCTGTTTGCGCCCTTCTTCACCACCGTGCCGGGATCGCTGCCGCTCTCCGGCACCAAAAATCTCGGCATTACCGGCGGCAACATCCTGAAGTACGTGCCGGACGTGACGGCGTACAATCAGTCGGATCGGCAGTCGCAGCAGCAGTCGCTGGAGCTTCGCTTCAATTCCGATTTCGACGGGCCGCTGAATTTCCTGCTCGCAGGCTATTACCTGCGCGCGGTCACCAGAGGCGACTATTTCGTCAACGCCCCAACGGAAGATTATCCCGGCATTGTGCTGGGAAGCCTCAACGGCCTCAACGCGCCGCAATTGTGCTTTGCCACAGGATGCATTCTGGCGCCGTCCTTCTATCACAACGTCGGCGATGAAGACACGCTGGTGTCGAAAGCCGTGTTCGGCGAAGTCTATTACGATCTGATCCCCAACAAACTGAAACTCACCGGCGGCTTGCGCTGGACGGACGATGAGAAATTACAGCGCGGCCGCATCGAGCTGTTCAGCGGCCTGGTGCCGCTTGGCACCACGAACGAAAAAGAAGCAATGCAAGCGCTGGTCGAGCAGGGCCAGAGCGATTTCGATCAGTCGGATCCGGAGCTGAGCGTCTGGCAGACCAATAGCGTCACCTTCAACAAGCTGACCGGCCGGGCAGTCATCGACTGGACCCCCAAGACGAACTTCACGGATGCGACGCTTGTTTATGCTTCCTACGTGCGCGGCTACAAGGCCGGCGGCTTCAATCAGGGCGTGCAACCGGGCCTCGGCGTTCCCAAAAGTTACCTGCCGGAATCGGTCGATGCGTTCGAGCTCGGTACCAAAAACACGCTTCTGGGCGATACGCTGCAGGCCAATCTGGATGTGTGGTACTACAACTACAAAGACCTGCAGGTTTCGGCGATCGAGAACAACACCTCCGTCAATCAGAACATCGATGCGGAACTGTGGGGCGTGGAAGGCGAATTCCTCTGGGTGCCCGCAACGAACTGGCAGTTCAACCTGAGCTTCGGCACGGCGCATTCCGAAATCGGCAATAGCGAGCTCGTGGACGAGCGCAACCCCACGGCCGGCCGCAGCGACGTCGTGCTTATCAAGGACGCGACGCTGGGCAACAATGTGGGCCAGAACTGCGTGATCTACCTGATCGGCGGCCAGACAGTGACGCCCGCCGACAACGCGGCGTTCCAGGCATACATCGACCGGAACGTGCCATCGCTGGCGGGCGTGTTCTTCGATCCGCCGGGTGGATCGAGCGTGCTGGCGGCGCATGGCGTGGCGCACGCCAATTTCGGTACCTGCGCCGCCATCCCGGAAACGCTGCTGCAGCCGTTTGGCTACAGCCGCATCGATCCCACCGGCCACGGCAGCGCGTCGGGCGCGTTTGTGAATCTGCGCGGCAACCAGCTGCAGAACACACCGGACTTTACCATCAGCGTGGGCGCGCAATACACCTTCGCGCTGGGCGATGGATACACCCTCGTGCCGCGCGCAGACTATTATTGGCAGACTGGCATGTTCGGCCGCATCTTCAACGATCCGGCGGACAGGATCGAGGCGTGGGGCGTGGGCAACGCACAACTCACGCTGAACGCGCCGGAGACCGTGTGGTACGTGACGGCCTGGGTGAAAAATATTTTCAACAAAGACAACATCACCGGCGAGTATCTCGCGGGGGCGCCGTCCGGCCTCTACACCAATGCCCTCCTTGGCGACCCGCGAACCTATGGTTTGACCGCGGGCGTGCATTTTTGATTTATCCGCACGGGCCGTGGTTCCCTCGCAGACTGGCAAGCGAGCAGTGCCCGCTTGCGTTTGCGGCGGTCGAGATGGCCAGCAGCGCTGTTGTTATTGCAAATGTCGCTTTCATGTTTTCCCTCCATTGGGTCAGTGATGGAATCCGCATGTAGGCGTATTCAGTGAAAAGGCGGCGCGCATCGCCCGTAGGAGCTTGTGTCCCGCTGGAGCCGGGTTGCCGGCCCTGTGAAGCGACGCGCGCCTTTCAGGAGTTCTTGCTAATTCGGATTGCGGATGAAGCCGTGACGGACCTCGTTCTCATCCCGGAAGGCTCCCACGATCTGGTGCGCCTTGTTGCTCGAAACGACATAATACGTCCCGGCGCCGCCCACACCTGGCGGATCGAATTCAACAATCTTGCCGCTGTCCTTCCGGTAATAACCGTGCGAGACGTCATTTGAATCGATGTACTCGCCGATGGCCCATCCTGCTTCGCGATGCTCCACCGCCACGGTGCCCTGGCCGGACGATGTTCCCGCGTCCGGTGCATTCACAATCGTGAAAATGCCGTCCGGATCGCGAATGAAGCCGTGCATCACGCCGTTGGAATCGATAACCTGTCCGACAACCCAGTGCCGGTCGTCGATCTCCGCTGCAGTGGTGCCCTGACCCGGGCCCGTGCCGGCGAGGGGCGCCTGGAACTCCTCGTAGCTGCCGTCTGCCCAGCGAATGAAAGCCATGGCGTTGTCGTTGTTGTCCACAATACCGCCGCTGACGTCGCCTTCTTCGTTTATGCCGATGCCCTGGGAGCCCTGATTGGCACCCGCGCCGGCGCCCGGCGCATCGGGCAATTCGGTAATGGTGCCTTTCCGGGTGCGGGTGAAGCAGTGGAAGGCGCCGTTGCCGTCAAAATAGTCGCCGACCAGCACGCCCTTGTTGTTGATGAGCTGGCCGATGCCGCCGCCCGTGCCGTCCGGCACCTGGAACGGTGTCACGGTGCCATCCTTTGTGCGCACCCACGGCTGTTCGATGCCGGTATCGTTGTCGATATAGGAGCCGAAGACTTCGTTCTTGTCGTTCAGCAGCCCCACGAAGGTATCGTTGGTGCCAACCTGAATGTCCACCGGATAGGTGTTGTCCGGCATGCGCAGGAAGGCGTGGAACGCGCCGTCATCCGTGTTCACATATTGGCCGGACACGACGCTGCTCTCGTTGATGCCAAAGACCCGCGTCCCATAGCCGGGATCGGCGTTGGGATGATCGACGATGGTGTAGTTCGCATTCACGCGTATCGGGTGGTGTGCGGTAGCGTTCACGGCCGGCTTGTGCAGCCTGAAAGCATCGCGCTCGGCTCTGTGGCCGCCTAAGCGCGCCAGTGGCAAACTCCTGAACCCCTGATGGAGAACATTTGGCTTTGCCGTGGCGCCCGCGGGCAACAGTCCTAAAGCGCTGCCCAGCAGCAGGAATGCGAAAACTGATTTCGTGCTCGTGCTCATTTTGGCCCTCCAGTTGCCAAGGCTGATTGAGGGCCGCAGGATCGGCGTGCCTGCCAAAGCCGGGGAGATGCAGCACGAAGCGGCGGGTTGCGGCGGCATAGCGGCGGGTTGCGTCCGGTTGCGCCGAGCCGGAAAACGGCCAATATTCGGCACACCGCGTCTCGCGCCGGAGATCGCGGATGGCGCGGGGGCGGACAGAAGGTGGCGCAGAATCTGCCGGATCGGTGCAGTGATTTCGGGGAGCGCCTTTCGCTTGCGCTCAACGCCTGCAATTTGAGCCGCAGCCAGCTCTCGTCGGCCCTGGGCGTGCACAAGTCGATGGTGAGCCGTTGGCTCTCCGGCGAGATGAAACCTACCGGCTATAATCTTGCGCGCATCAGCACCGAATTCGCCAAACTGAAGCCCGGCTTCAACATGACGTTGTGGGCCACGCCGCGCGCGGAATTCGAAAAAATACTTGGCGTGGCGTGCACATCGCCAACTGCCGGCTCGATCGCGCCGGCGCCGCTGCCGGCGCACAACAAACCGTCTCTTGCCGTGTTGCCCTTCATCAATCTCAGCGGCAATCCGGACCAGGATTACTTCGCCGAAGGAATGACGGAGGAGATCATCACGGCCCTCAGCCGAATCCGCTCTATCTTCGTGGTCGGCAGCGGCACAAGCCGCAGCTTCAAGGGCCAGACAGTCGATGCATCGCGGGCAGCCCAGAGGCTGGGCGTGCGCTATGTCCTCGAAGGCAGCGTTCGACGATTCGATTTGAGAGTTCGCATTTCGGTCAAGCTCACGGAGGCCAGCCAGGATGCGCAAGTGTGGGGTGAACGGTTCGAGGGCACGCTGGACGATGTCTTTGCCCTGCAAGATCGGGTCGCGCTCAGTATCGCCGCGATCGAACCAGCCGTTCTTGCGGTAGAAAGCCGCCACGCCGCGCGCCGCCCCATCGAGAGTCTCGGTTGCTACGATCTGTATCTGCAGGCGGCCGCATTAAGGGCAACCCTGCACAAACCTGAAGTTCTGAAAGCCATCGGGCTATTGGAACGCGCCTTAGCGCTCGAACCGGACTTTGCACCGGCGATCGGACAGGCGGCCAGCTGTCATAGTCTGGTGGTGGTCAATAGCTGGTCCGAGAATCCGGAATGGCACAGACGCCAGGGTCTCGCCATGGCCGAGCGGGCGATTTCCGCCGGCTCCGGCGACGCCGCCGTGCTCGCCCAGGCGGCCAATGCCTTGATGGATCTCGATAACGATGCCGTACGCGCGCGCGTATTGATCGATCGCGCCGTGGCTCTCAATCCCGGCTCGGCTTACGCGCAATTTGTCAGTGGCGTCGTGTCCCTGATCGAGGCTGACGGCAATGCGGCGGAGCGGCATTTCAGGGAATCGGCCCGGCTCGATCCTCTCTCGCCATTGGGCGAGATGGCGCGGGCTCATTTGGCGATGGCCAGCTTCGTGCAGGGCAATTTCGTGGAAGCAGCGCGCCTGCACAGCGAGTCAACGTACCGGACGCCGAGGATTCATCTGATGATGGCGGCTGTCCATGGTCACCTGGGCAATGCCGAGGAAGCGCGGAAGGAACTGGGGCTTTACCAGAACGCAACCGACGTGCCGCCGGAAGCGATGATAAACCGTGTGCTCGATGCTGAACTTCGCCGCAAGGGCATTGAAGGGCTGAGGCGTGCCGGCGTGCTGAACGCGTGATCCTGCCGGCACGCGATGGATCAGTAGCCGAGCGCCGAAAGCAGCGTTCGGACGCTCATGAAAATCAGAATTAACGATCCGATTGTCCAAAAGGTCGCGCGGACCTCATGAATTTGGCCGGTGAAATAGGCGGCGAAATGCAGGAACCGCGAAATCACGTAGCCGTATAGCAGCCACTCTGCCAGCAGCAGAGGCGGCCGCGTGAGGATATAAAGAAAGCCCGCGGCCAGAAAAAACGGCACGTTCTCAAGATCGTTCAACTGGATGCGGCGGATACGATCGACGCGCTCATTAGGCTCAAGCTGATGCGGATGCGGTGCGGGATTGAAGGGCGTCCTCTTGAGGTCCTCCGGCGAGCGGAAGCCGCCCTTTGCCTGCATCATGCGAATAACGGTGAGCCACGACATGCTCACGACCTTGAGGATCATAAGGGTCGCGGCAATGGCATATGTGGCGAACAGCGGATCGCGCAGAGTCAGCGTATTCATAATTCCCTCGATTGTCTCTGACGCCTTCTACCAAGCCCCGCCGGTACCTTACTCCGGAAGGGATTGCGCGTCCGGAAAGGAGCCGTAAGCCGAAAAATCGACCTCGAAGGCGATCAGCTTTGCCTGCAGCAGCATGGAGAGCGGCATGCTCCAGGTGACCGTGTGGCTAAGGCCGCTGCTGCTCACCTTGGGCACAATCGTGGCGCGGCCGATATGGATGGCCGCCGCGCGCTCGATGGACCCGGGCACGGTCACGCTGAAACTGTAGGTGTGATCGCCAAACATGGTTTGCGCCAGCTCGCCGCCAAATTTTTCCTCTTCGGCGGACTTCGGCACGTTCTCGCGGCGGGCGCGATCCACCAGAAATGTGCGGCGAAAGGTGATATGCCTCGGCCCCAGCCCGAACCAGCTCGCGCCATGATTGGTGAGGCTGAGGGATTCATCGGACAGGCGCAGATCGGACAGCGATTTGAAATCGATGACCGCGGTTTCCGTTGTCTTGTCACCGATGGTTGCGGTGCGGGTCCGCGCCCGATTGCCGCTCAGCCGGATGCCGGATTTATTGTCACGGAGCGCTTCGCCCAGCAGTCCATTCGCGGTGATCGCCATTTCGTAATGGCCGCCGCCGCTGCGATCGATGGAAAGCTTCTGCGTGAGATCGAAACAGCCCGACAACGCCAGCGCGCAGACGATAACGCCAAAAACATTCCGGAACTGCCGCCGCTGAATCCTGTTCAAGCGCCAATCTCTCATGTTGCTGCAGTCATTACAGCACGATTTCCGGCATTTATCCTCTCCGTTTTACGGTCGCCGTGGAGGTTGATCCGGTGTGTTGGATTTGAGTCAGCCATCTTGCGACTTCTTTCCAGGCACCCATGTAAAGACTGCGGTGCCCGCGCGCGCGGATTTTGGCTATGGCGCGTTGTGCTGTCTTCGCCTTGAGATGCGCCAGCACCCGTTCCTTGATGAATTCGTCGGACCACCCCGCCCATTCGCCCGCAACGTTTAGGAGGTTTGACGTGAAGGCTGGCGCCACTTCCTGGTTCAGAATCTTCTCGGCCTCTTCAGCCGACAAACCCGCCTGAAAAATCACCGCGGCAATACGAGCGAAATCCGCCGGCTGCAATTCGGTATCGAGAAACAACTGCGCCAACGCGCACCACACCGGGATGCGGTTTTGAATCTCTCCGTCCGATAGCGAATCGGTCACGCACTTCACCTCCCCTGCACGGAGACGTTACGCGTTCAGGTTCCTCCCCCGCAAAGCGGGGGAGGGGGACCGCCGAAGGCGGTGGAGGGGGCGCATGCGAATGCCCCCTCCGTCTCACTCGCTTCGCTCGTTCGACACCTCCCCCGCTTTGCGGGGGAGAACCATGCGCAATTCGCGAGAGTCACACCTCCGCACCACC
>JAICVV010000244.1 GCA_025935155.1 Alphaproteobacteria bacterium | reverse complement strand
CTGGCGGAGGGCGTCACCATCGGTTGCGGCAGCGACGTGGGTCCATACCCGCACGGTCAGAACGTGCGCGAGCTTGTCTGGATGACCCGCCTCGGCATGTCACCCTCGCAGGCACTGCTTGCCGCCACCACGGTAAACGCCAGTATTCTCGGCAAAAAGCAGGAAATTGGCAGCATCAAATCCGGCTACCTCGCCGACTTGGTCGTGTCCTCGGGCGATCCAGCGGCCAATCTCAACGTACTCAGCCGGGTGAACCTCGTAGCGAAAGCCGGGTCGTTTTGCTGGAGTCTAATGAAAGAGAAAACGTGCAAATCAACAGTAGACGCAAATCCGTCATAAAAGTATAGCGAATCCCCTTGCCGCTCGATAGGTTCGCGCTCCGGATGCGACCGGCGCCTGCTGGGTGCAACAATTGCCGCAAGGCATTCGAGGGTGAAGTGACGAACGTCAACGTCAGTAAGCGAACGAGTATTTCCCATTGGCTGTCGTCGGGCCGCCGTGAGTCTGAAGCGGAACATCACCCGAACACAGGCCGCATCGCCGGCCAGGTCGCAATCGATCACGCCGGGGTCGCCGAAATTAAGGAGGGGACGATTTCCGGCTGGATCGCCCCAGAAAGTAGCGATCGGGAGGTCAGGATATCGATCAATGGTCTCGACATCGCCACGACCGGAGCAGGCCGAAGCATTCTGCTAAACGGCGAACGCGCGCAGACCGGCTTCATGTTCAACGTGAAAAGCTTGTGGTCCTACCTCGGTGAGGGCGACTGGCTGGAAGTTCGCAACGGCTCCGTTCGGCTGCCAATCTCAACGGAAGGCATGCGGTTCCAAAAATTCGGACCGCATGCCAGCCAATTCGAGCAGCTACGAAAGCTCATAGAAGCCGGGCATGTGTTCGACAAGTTCGGACGTCTTCGTGCATCGATTTCCGGCAACGTGGAGTGGCAGCTACAGGTGCAGCAGCTCTACGACGCCATAAACGACGTGCTGGAAAAGCAATTTCATCGTTCTGCCTTTATCGTGTACGGCACCTTGCTGGGCGCGATCCGGGAAAAAGGATTTATCAAGAACGACGACGACATGGATGTCGCCTTCCTTTCCCGGTATAGCCAGCCTGCGCAAGTTCGCGGTGAAGTTTGCGACATAGCTCAAGGTTTTTTGGCCGCCGGATTTAGCGTCCGGTGTCCGTCGCGGAGATGCCTCAAGCTATCGCGGCCAGGCACTCGGGCGCACATCGATCTTTATTATACGTGGATCAACCAGGACGGCAGTTTCGATATTTCAGTCGGATATCACGGTACGCCGTTGATTTCCGATCCGGACTCGTTCTCGTTGGTTCGGTGCAATGTCGAACACCTGACCGTGCTGGCGCCTCGGCAGGCTGAGCCGTTGCTCGAGCAGCTATACGGCCCGAGCTGGCGCGTCCCCGATCAGGGCTTTTCCCACACTGCTAAAACCCGCCAGTTGCATCGCCAGTTTGCGCTGACCCTCGAGCAAGGTCAGCGGATTTATTGGGACAATTATTATCGCGACCGGCGATGCCCGCCGGCATCGTCGTTTGCAGAGTACGTTTTGCCGCGCCTCGATCCGGCGAGCACAATCGTGGAACTCGGCTGCGGTAACGGCCGAGACTCAGTGTTCTTCGCCAGCGCAGGCCACACGGTATTTGGCTGCGATATGTCACACGGTGGCATAGCCGCTGCCCAAAAGGGCGCCACGGAGCTGGGCGTAACAGATTGCAAATTTTTCGCGCTCGATATTTCACAACCGGACGAAATCGATGCGTTCTTCGCCCGTCCCGAGCTTGCGACTGCCATCCGCGCACCGCGGCAGCTGGTGATCTACATGCGATTTTTTCTGCATGCTATCACCGAGGAGTCGGAGCGTACCCTCTTCTCGGCCCTTCGCCGAAATATTCCTCGGGCATATCGCATCGTTGCGGAGTTCCGGACGGACCAGGATTCCAATACGGTAAAGGTCCACACTGCCGAGCACTTCCGGCGTTACATCAGGCCAGCTGATGAGATCGCACGCATGACTCGTGAGTACGGACTCACACTGGAATCGGCAGAAAGCGGCTACGGCTTTTCCGTCTACAAAACAGAGGATCCACATCTTTGCCGGATTCTTGCCTCGGCTCCGTCGCGCAACTGATCCGGCATCGCTCTCCGCCCCTGCGCGAACGGCAGGTTGACATTCTGTGGATGCATGCGGTCAACGTCGGGGCATCCCCTCATTTTCGTTTCATCTGGCGAGGTGAGAGGGGAACGAGCGCGGGCGCGATGGCGGACCGTTGACGGCACTCCGGTGTTGTGTTGAGTCGCCGCCCCTATGGTCGCGCTGCCGCTCCCCAATCTGCCCGAATGTCTCTCCGATCTCCGCGATCTGGCGCTCGATCTGCGCTGGACCTGGAGCCATGAAGCCGATGCGTTGTGGGCGGAAGTCGATCCCCGGCTTTGGCAACAGACCAAAAATCCCTGGAGTGTGCTGCAGGGCGTAACGCCACAGCGCCTGCAGCAGCTTGCCACCGACAATGGCTTCCGCGCCCGTCTGGCCGAGTTCGTTGCCGCACGTCACCGCTACCTGGAGCAGGCCGGGTGGTTTGCGTCGGCGCACGGCCGTGATGCCGTAAAGACCGTCGCCTATTTCAGCATGGAATTTGGCTTGGGTGCCGCACTGCCGCTCTATGCGGGCGGCCTCGGCGTACTGGCGGGCGACTACATGAAAACGGCGAGCGACCTTGCTGCGCCTGTGATCGGGGTGGGCCTGCTGTACCAGGAAGGTTATTTCCGACAGATCGTCGACGCGGAAGGGTGGCAGCAGGAACTCTATCCGTATAACGAACCCGCCAGCCTGCCGCTCGCACCAGTGATACTGGAGGAAGGCGGCTGGCTGCGCATTCCGCTCGATTTCCCGGGCCGCACGGTTCATCTGCGTGTGTGGAAGGCGCTGGTTGGCCGCGTGCCGCTCTATCTGCTTGACAGCAACGATCCGCTGAACAGCCCGGTGGATCGCGGCATCACGGCGAAGCTATACGGCGGCGGCAGTGAAATTCGCCTGATGCAGGAGCTCGTGCTTGGCATCGCCGGCTGGCGCGCCGTCGAGAAGCTGCACCCGGAAACGGAAATCTGTCACATCAATGAAGGGCATGCAGCCTTCGCCATCATCGAACGTGCGCGGCAGCGCGCGGAGCATTGCCGTTTCGATTTTTGGGATGCGTTCTGGGCCACGCGCGCCGGCAACGTGTTCACCACGCACACGCCGGTAGCGGCAGGCTTCGATGCGTTTCTGCCGTCCCTCCTCGAACGATACTTGCCCTATCGCCCGCGTGAGCTTGAGCATTGCAACGTCACGACCGAAGAATTGATTGGACTGGGGCGCATCGAGCCGCGCGACAGCGACGAGCCATTCAATATGGCGTATCTGGCGCAACGCGGTTCGGCGATGACGCTTGGCGTCAGCCGTCTGCACGGGGAATTCAGCCGGCGTATTTTTCAGCCGCTGTTCCCGCGCTGGCCGCACTGCGAAGTGCCGGTGGGCTATGTGACGAACGGCGTGCACATTCCCACCTGGGACTCACCGCAAGCCGACCGGCTGTGGAGCGAAGCCTGCGGCAAGGATCGCTGGCGTGGAATGCCCGACGGTCTCACGGAAAAGATGTCGTCCATTTCGGATGAGAAACTGTGGGCCATGCGTGGCGAAGGCCGTCAGCGGCTGGTGACGCGGGTACGAGATTACCTTTCGCGCCAGCTGAGTGAGCGCGGCGCCGAGCGTGTCGAAGTCCGTGAGGCCGACACCGTTCTCGATCCCAACGTTCTCACCATCGGCTTTGCGCGGCGCTTCACCGAATACAAGCGGCCCGACCTGTTGCTGCGCGATCCCGCTCGTCTGGAAAGGCTGCTGATGAACGAGCAGCGCCCGCTACAGATCGTGATCGCCGGCAAGGCGCATCCGGCAGACGCCGAAGGCAAGGCGATGATCCGCGCCTGGGTGGAGCTTGCCCGCAATCCTCGCTATCGCCGCCACATTGTTTTTCTGGAGGACTACGATATCGCAGTTGCGCAGGAACTGGTGCAGGGCGTCGATCTCTGGATCAACACGCCG
>JAICVV010000154.1 GCA_025935155.1 Alphaproteobacteria bacterium | reverse complement strand
GCCTTTGCCACCCTTGCCGCGTCTGAGCGTGCCTTTCTTTCGCTTGTGCATGGCGCGCTTAACATCCTTGCCAGCGCTACGCGAGTATCTGGCCATGGTGTTTCCTCTCTGCCTGATTTTCAAAATTGTAGCAGGAAACGCCGCCCGCTTCTATTGCGGCTCTAAGCGCTTTGCTCCACGCGCGGGGCGAAGCACCCGCGCTTCGCGTAATGCACATGGATGTAATGGGTGTTGCTATGCGCGAAAAGCTTTTCCAGAGCGGATCAAAGCCGGAGGATGCATTCGCATCGATCATTATGCCGTGTGCATCGTGGGCGCACGCAGACAAGCAGCCTTCCCGCCTGAAGACAGGCGGGATTCGGACGGAATCGTATGGCTCGCTCGCGCACTCCCGCACGAACACCGGACCAGACGCTCTGTACTGCTACCGGATGGAACACGGCTTCATCCGCGTCACCCGGATGCAGCAGATCACCTTGCACGACATCACACCCGAACTCGCCCGCCGCTCAGGATTTCCGGCGTCGTCGATCTGCTCAAGACCGCCAAACACGGTCCCGGCGAAAATGTGTACCTGATCGAATTTGTGTACGAGGACCACTAGTTCACATATCACAACTGCCAAAGCTACGTCTGCCGCAGAAGCCTTCGCTTTGTCGGGTGCGGGACGTGCGGGACGGGCTTCTTGCCAGCGAATTCTCTGCTTTTTCTGCTAGCCTTCTGCATCACTATGGTAAGGCCGGGACCCAGCTTGGCATTTGCCAGTGGACCCGTGTCTGATTGACGTAGAATCGCTACCGGAAAGGTATCCCGGTGAATTCTCTTGCCTTCTCCCCAAACACACACAGCATTTCCCCGAGACACCGACACGACGGCCATTCTGGTGCTGCCAGAAATGAGCTCGACTATGCTGCCCATTTTGATCTTCATCCAGAGACGTTAGGCTAGCGCGCGAGAACCGCCAACACATTCGGCATGGGGGGAAGGATATGTTGCTGGCTGCTGTTGTTCTGTCGTTGGCGGTAATTGCGTCGGCTGAGAATGCAGATGGCGGTAGCCCGGCTCGCGCCAAGGCATGCGTCCTTGACAACATTCCGAAGTTTGATGATCGCGTGAGTCCTGCAAAGGATATCGCCGCAGCCGTAGCCGAAGCCTGTCGAAATGAAATCGAAGCCTGGATATACTCTCGCCCCGTCTCTCCCGGAGACGATCCCGCACGAATGCATGCTCGACTCTTCGCGCACTTTTTGGAAGGGGAAGAATTTGCTCCACTGGTTCTGCAATCCCGCGCCGCTCATATCTCCGGTCAGCAGCTGATGTCGGCGCCGCGGATTACCACCAACAATGATTTGGTGAAGCTGTGCCAAGCTTCTTCGCAGGCCGACCGTGCGCTGTGCCTTACTTATCTCAAGGCTTGGATGCACGCGTATGTTTGGGAAGCCAAACGTTGCTTTAATTCAACGATTCGCAACGAAGATGACCTTCGCCAATTTTACATCACCAATGCCACGCTATTTCCCGCCAAGACCGCCAAGGAGATTGGTGACATGCCGCCAGGCGTCGTGTTGACGTATGTCCTGAACCAGAACACGCATAGCTGTCAGTAAGAGTATGACGGCCTGTGGCTAGATCATTTGGCGCAATTAATGCGCTTCGTCCCAGTTCTGGGCGGCGCGGGCATCCACCACCAGCGGTACCGATATTTCCACTGCCGGCATCGCGGCCTTCTCCATCACCGCGCGCGCGGTGGCGCAGACCGCATCCGTTTCCGCATCCGGCGCTTCGAAGATCAGTTCGTCGTGCACCTGCAGCAGCATTTTCGCGCTGAGGTTTGCCGCCAGCAGCGCCTCCGGCACGCGGACCATGGCGCGGCGGATGATATCGGCGGCAGCGCCCTGGATAGGCGCGTTGATGGCGGCGCGCTCCGCCCCGCCGCGATGGCCCGGAATCTTCGAATTGATCTCGCGGATGTGCACGCGGCGCCCGAACAGCGTTTCCACGTACCCGTGCTTGCGCGCGAACGCCTTCGTCTCTTCCATGTAGTCGCGGATGCCGGGGAATTTCTGGAAGTACTTCTTGATGTAATCGCCGGCTTCCTCGCGCCCGATGCCGAGCTGATTGGCGAGCCCAAAGGCGGAAATGCCGTAGACGATGCCGAAATTGATCGCCTTGGCGCGGCGGCGGATTTCGCTCGGCATGCCCGCAACCGGCACGTTGAACATTTCGGACGCGGTGAGCGCGTGAATATCGATGCCGTCGGCAAACGCCTGCTTCAGTTCCGGAACGTTGGCGATGTGCGCCAGCAGCCGCAGTTCGATCTGCGAATAGTCGGCGCTGACGAGTTTCTTACCCGGCGGCGCGATGAAGGCGCGGCGGATGCGACGGCCCTCTTCCGTGCGGATGGGGATGTTCTGCAAATTGGGATCGACGGACGCGAGCCGCCCCGTGCTTGCCGCCGCCAGCGCAAACGAGGTGTGCACGCGGCCCGTGTTCGGGTTCACGTAAGTGGGGAGCGCATCGGTGTAGGTGCCGCGCAGCTTGGCAAGGCCGCGCCAGTCGAGCGCGTGGCGCGCGATAGCGTGCCCCTGCGCCGCCAGCTCTTCCAGCACATCGGAATCGGTCGACCATGCACCGGTTTTGGTCTTGCGACCGCCCGACAGCTTCAGGGTGCCGAAGAAATAGTCGCCCAGTTGTTTGGGCGAGCCGATGTTGAACTCGCCACCGGCCGCTTTGTAGATGTCCTGCTCCAGCCGCGACATGGTTTGCGCGAAATCGTTGGAGAGCTTGCGCAGGAAATCGGGATCGATAGTGATGCCCTCGCGCTCCATGCCCGCGAGCACGGGCACCATCGGCCGCTCCAGGGTTTCGTACACCGTGCGTTTGCGCTCGGCGGTGAGCCGGGGTTTCAGGATGGCGTGCAGCCTGAGCGCCAGATCGGCATCTTCCGCCGAATAGCGGGTGGCGAGCGCCACATCGGTGCAATCGAACGCCTTGCGGTCGCGGCCCTTGCCGGTCAGCTCTTCCAGGGTCATGCGATTGTGGTTGAGATGCATTACGCTCAACTCGCCGTAGTCGTGCGCGTGCAGGGTGGATTCCAGCACGTAGGACATCAGCATGGTCTCGTCGAAGGCAGCCATGCGGATGCCCCGTTGAAGCAGCATGAGGTAATCGCGCTTCAGATCGTGGCCGATCTTGAGCACGCTTTCGTCTTCCAGCAGCGGCTTCAGACGCTGCAGCACCGCGGCTTCGGTCAGCTGGGCGATGCTGCCGTTGTTGTCGGCGAGATCGAGACCATCTGTCGAACGATGGCCGCACGGCACGTACGCCGCTTCGCCCGGCGCCACCGCCAGCGCGATGCCGCACAGGCTCGCGCGCATCGGATCAGAAGAGATGCTTTCCAGCTTGATCGCCACGCGTCCGGTTTCATGGGCTCGTGCGATCCAGTGGTGCAGGCGTTCCAGCGTGGTGACGGTTTCGTATTTGCCGAGATCGAGCGCGCCGAAAACCGTATCGCGATCGACGATCACGCCCGGCTCAGCCTTCTTGGTGAGCGCCTTCTGTTCGACAACCGGTTCCGGCCGCAGCGGTGTAACGCCGCCGGGTGCGGCGAGGTCCCGCTGCACCGGATCGGCAGCCTTGATGGAATCGGGATCGTCAATTCCCAGACGTGATGCTGCGCGCTTTGCCAGCGCGGTCAGTTCCAGCGCGTTCAGGAAGCCGAGCAGCCGCACCGGCTCCGGCTGCTGCACTTCCATTTCGTCGATGGGGCAGGAGAATTTCGCGTTATCGTCGAGCGTCACCAACTTCAGCGAAATGCGCGCGTTCTCCGCATTCGCCAGAATCGTTTCGCGCCGCTTGGGCTGTTTGATCTCGCCGGCGCGGGCAAGCAGCGTTTCCAGATCGCCATAGGTGTTGAGCAGTTCCGCCGCCGTCTTCACGCCCACGCCCGGCACGCCGGGCACATTGTCGATGGAATCGCCCGCCAGCGCCTGCACCTCGCGCACCTTCTCCGGCGGGACGCCGAACCGCTCCATCACATCGGCGCCGCCGATGCGCTTGTTCTTCATGGTGTCGAGCAGCTCCACCGTGCCGTCGAACACCAGCTGCATCAGGTCCTTGTCGGACGACACAATGGTGACGCGCGCCCCCGCTTCGCGCGCCAGCCGCGTGTAGGTGGCAATCAGGTCGTCGGCCTCGAAGCCCGGCTCTTCCACGCACGCCACGCCGAAAGCGCGCGTGGCCTCGCGCACCAGCGGGAACTGGGGAATGAGATCGTCGGGCGGGGCGGAGCGGTTCGCCTTGTATTCTTTGTAGATGTCGTTGCGGAAGGTGCGCGCGCCCGCATCGAAAATCACCGCCAGGTGCGTGGGCTTTTCCCAGCCCTTCATGTCCTGCAGCAGCTTCCAGACCATGTTGCAGTAGCCGGAGACGGCGCCGGTGGGCAGCCCGTCGGACTTGCGCGACAGCGGCGGCAGCGCGTGATAGGCGCGGAAGATGTAGCCCGAACCGTCGATCAGGTAGAGGTGGTCGCCCTTGGCGATCGGGCGGCCTTTGGCGGCAGGCTTTGGCGCGGCACTCGCGCTCAATGCGCCTGCGCTCCCTCGCGCAGCACGAAACGGCGGTCGCAGTACGGGCATTCCACGTAGGTCTGGTCGCCCATCTCCAGATACACCTTGGGATGGCCCAGCACACCGCCGCCGCCGTCGCAGGAGACGTGTGTCTGATCACATTCGATGATTTCCGGCACTTCGATGGGCATACATTGTCCCCATGCTTCTATTTTGAATTGACCCCGACCGAGCCCATCGACAGCAGGGCCTTCGCGGTTCGGCCGGTAAGCCATACCAAACCTCCCAACAGCATAGCGCCGATGTCAGGAAGTAGGCCGCCGCCAACGTAAAATACATTGGCGAGGATCAGGGCCAGTGCCAGCGCGCCGCCGAAAAAGCACGCCCCGATGTAAATTGTCTGTCCCAGTCGTGCGCTCATCGCGTTGCAGTTGCTGTGATGTCTGCTCAGGGCAACTGGCAGATACAGCAGCCGCACGCTAGAGTCGAGAAATGGTCACGCTGAATCGCATCTACACGAAATCGGGCGACAAGGGGCAGACGGCGCTGGGTGATGGCACGCGCCTGCCCAAGCATGCGCTGCGCATCGCCGCCTATGGCACGGTGGATGAAGCCAATGCCGCCCTCGGCATCGCGCGGCTGCACACCAGCGGCGCGGATGACGAAATGCTGGCGCGCATCCAGAACGATCTGTTCGATCTCGGCGCCGATCTGTGCGTGCCGGAAGGCGGCCGCCGCAGCGAAGGCGCGCTGCGCATTGTGGATTCGCAGGTCGAGCGGCTGGAGCACGAGATCGACGCCATGAACGCGGAACTGGCGCCGCTCAATTCCTTCGTGCTGCCGGGCGGCACGCCGGGGGCTGCGCATCTCCACCTCGCGCGCACCATCGTGCGCCGCGCCGAGCGGCTGATGGTGGAGTTGTCGGAACAGGAAAAGGTCGGCGCCGCCGCGATCAAATACATCAACCGGCTGTCGGACCATCTGTTCGTGATGGCGCGCTACGCCAACGACCGTGGCGCGAAAGACGTGCTGTGGAAGCCGGGGGCTAACCGGTAGCATACGCTCAGCCACAGGCGCGCTCTT
>JAICVV010000405.1 GCA_025935155.1 Alphaproteobacteria bacterium | reverse complement strand
CAAGGATGTGCTGGAGACTGCGATCCCCATCACCTATCAGGATGTGGTGCTGGTGTTCGTGACCGTCTCCGGCTGGATCAACGGCCATCTGACGCAGGAGAGCTACGCAAAGAAAATCTACGCGCAGACGATCGGCGGCCGCTTGATGAGCGCCATCCAGATCACGACCGCCTGCGGCATCTGCGCGATGACCGACCTGCTGGTGGAGGGCAAGCTGCCGCAATCCGGTTTCGTGCGGCAGGAGGAAGCGAAGCTCTCCGATTTTCTCGCCAACCGCTTCGGCCGCTGCTACGCGTCCTGACGACATTGCTGCTTTTCGGGTGGTGGGTTAACTGACTTGAGGAGCGTTGGTCCTCGGGTAGCGCTCCCGTTGTGTTTTGCATGCACTCCATAGCGAGGGGTGTTGGGATAGCAACGACCACGATGTTGAGGATTGAAATGAAGGCTGACCAGACATTGACTGAGCTGGGTGTGGACGCGGGTCACGGACATCATGTCGTCCGTTCGCCGGCCGACGGTGCGGAGATCGGGCGGGTGGCGTTCGACGATGCGGCGACCATCGAGCGCAAGATTGCGCAATCGGTCGATGCCTTCCGCGCCTGGCGGGAGGTGCCGGCGCCGCGCCGCGGCGAACTCGTGCGCCTGCTCGGCGAAGAGCTGCGCAGCAATAAGGACGCGCTCGGCCGCCTTGTCAGCCTGGAAGCCGGCAAAATCCTGCAGGAGGGCCTCGGCGAAGTGCAGGAGATGATCGACATCTGCGATTTCGCCGTCGGCCTTTCGCGCCAGCTTTACGGCCTCACCATCGCCAGCGAGCGCCCCGGCCACCGCATGATGGAGCAGTGGCACCCCATCGGCCCGGTGGCGGTGATTTCCGCCTTCAACTTCCCCGTTGCGGTGTGGAGCTGGAACGCGGCGCTGGCGCTGGTGTGCGGCGATTCCGTGGTGTGGAAGCCGAGTGAGAAGACGCCGCTGACCGCCCTCGCCACACAGGCGCTGTTCGAGCGCGCGGCAAAGCGCTTCGGCGATGCGCCGGCGAATCTCTCACAAGTGGTTTTGGGTTTGCGCGAGGCCGGCGAAGCTTTGGCGCGCGACCGCCGGATCCCGGTGGTGAGCGCGACGGGCTCCACGCGCATGGGCAAGGCGCTGGCGCCCGTGGTGGCGGAGCGGCTGGGCCGCTCGCTGCTGGAACTGGGCGGCAACAATGCGATGGTCGTGGCGCCTTCCGCGAAGCTCGATCTGGCGCAGCGCGCGATTCTGTTTTCCGCCGTCGGCACGGCCGGCCAGCGCTGCACGAGCCTGCGCCGCCTGTTCGTGCACGAGTCGATTTACGACAAGCTCGTGCCGCAGCTGAAAGCGGTTTACGCGACGCTGCCCATCGGCAACCCGCTGGAGAGCGGCACGCTGGTCGGCCCGCTGATCGATCGCGCGGCGTTCGAAAATATGGAGCGCGCACTGAGCGAGGCACGCGACCAGGGCGGCAAGATCACCGGCGGCGGACGCGCCCTCGCAGACAAATTCCCGAATGCCTATTACGTGAAGCCGGCCATCGCGGAGATGCCGGAACAAAGCGCCATCGTCTGCCACGAAACCTTTGCGCCGATTCTCTATGTGATGCGCTACGAAAAGTTCGATGACGTGCTCACAAAACACAACGCGGTGCCGCAAGGCTTGTCATCGTGCATCTTCACCCAGGATGTGCAGGAGGCGGAGCGCTTCGTGGCGGCGGCGGGCTCGGATTGCGGCATCGCCAATGTGAACATCGGTCCGAGCGGGGCCGAGATCGGCGGCGCGTTCGGCGGCGAAAAGGAAACCGGCGGCGGGCGCGAATCCGGGTCGGATTCCTGGAAGGCCTACATGCGGCGCCAGACCGCCACCATCAATCACTCCGATGCTCTGCCGCTGGCCCAGGGCATCAAGTTCACGGTGTAAGGGGCGAATGGCGAGTAGCGAATAGCGAATGCGATTCCCCTCTGTGTCCTCCGCGGCCTCCGCGTGAATCGAGATTTTTTGCACGCGGAGGGCGCAGAGGTCGCCGAAGATCGATTGCGTCAGGCGCCATTCGCTTCTGTGGACCCGCTACCTATATGGGGTGAACCGCACGCAAGAGGCGAGCATGTTCCACTT
>JAICVV010000087.1 GCA_025935155.1 Alphaproteobacteria bacterium | reverse complement strand
GCTGACGTGCTTGCGCCTTTTGGTTGGGCATATGGGGCAACGGTCGCCTTCAAGGCCGCCGGTGCAAGACCGTACCGTTCTTCAGCCAGAGTAATCTGCGTCGGGAATCTCACGGCAGGAGGCACGGGGAAGACACCGATCGTCATTGCCATTGCACGCGCCCTGGACCGGCAACTTCGGGTAAGCATTCTTACGCGCGGCTATGGCAGCGGCGTGCGCGGCCCCGCAATCGTCACCTCGCAGATGGCCGCCAGCGAAGCAGGCGATGAAGCGTTGCTACTCGTTGCAGCGGCACCCGTCGTCATCTCCGCGAATCGTGCCGCCGGCGCAAAGCTGGCGGAACGAAACGGCACAGACGTGATCGTCATGGACGACGGCCATCAGAATTTCTCTTTGGCAAAGGATCTATCGATCGTTGTCGTCAATTCTGAAGAAGGATTTGGCAACGGTCGCCTATTGCCTGCCGGTCCCTTGCGCGAACCCGTACAGCAGGGCCTTGCACGGGCGGATGCTATCGTCCTTACAGGCGATGCCGATTTTACTGTACCGAGTTTCCACGGGCCGGTGTTGCGCGCACGGCTTTTCCCAAACGACGGGCCTGGGTTGAAGGGCCGCCGCGTGCTTGCCTTCGCGGGAATTGGGCGGCCGGAGAAGTTCTTCCGCACGCTACGAACTTTAGGCGCAGAGGTGGTGGCTACGTATGCATTTCCGGATCATCACGTATACGGCGCTCGCGAACTGGCACAGTTGCGCAAGAGGAGCGATTCGAAAAATGCGGTGCTGCTCACGACGGAAAAGGATTTCGTCCGGCTTCCATGTTCGCAGCGTCAAGACATTCGCTACCTGCCGGTACGCGCAGTCTTTGATGACCCTGAGGCGTTCAGCAAACTCGTCAGCAGTGTGGCGCAAGGCGCGGGTGCAAATTCTTCGGGTTGATGTAGAGACATGCCATTGTCCCGAAAACTCCGCTATTGGATGGAAGCTGGCATCTTCTTCATCTTCATGGGCCTGTTCCGGCTCCTAGGTCTCGATGCTGCTTCCGCCGTTGGCGGCCTGCTCGGACGCAAAATCCTCTACCGTACTCGCATCAGCGATCGCGCCCGTAAAAATCTTCGTATGGCTTTTCCCGACAAGAGCGACGACGACATGGAGCAAATTGTGGTCGAGATGTGGGACAATCTCGGCAGAACGATCGCAGAATATGCTCACCTCGATAAATTCCATTTTCAGGGCCGCGGCGCGCGCATCGAAGTGGCCAACATGGAGACGGGCGTTCGCATAATTGAGCAAGGCAAAGGCATTCTGTTCGTTTCCGGGCACTTCGGAAACTGGGAAATAATGCCGATCGCTGCGACGGAATATGGTTTGGACGGCGCACTCGTCTATCGCCCACTCAACAACCCCTATGTCGATCGCTGGATGGTGAAACAAAGAGGAATTAGGGGGCCAAGGGAACATCTCGGCAAGGGCGCGCAGGGAACCAAACGCATCTTCACGCTTCTGCGGGCGTGTAAGTCGATCTTTTTGCTGGTGGATCAGAAGACGAGCGAGGGTGTGCCTGCGCCCTTCTTTGGACGAATAGCAATGACGACGCCTGCTCCGGCGGCGCTCGCGCTCAAGCTGGGAGCAGTCATTCTTCCGGTGACCAACGAACGCCTGAACGGTGCGCGGTTTCGCATGACGGTGCACGAGCCCATTGCCATCGAGCCGACAGGCGATCACGATCGCGATGTGCTGGCGCTTACTGCAAAGATCAATGACATCATCGAGCGCGCGGTGCGCCATCGCCCATCACAGTGGTTGTGGATTCACCGCCGCTGGCCGAAAGAAGGCGACAAGCCGCGCAACCGCCGAGGACAGGGAGCTCAGGCCTTGGCTGGCGCCGGCGTTCGCGTCGACAGCGACGGATCGAGCTTCATCTGAAACCAGTTCATCCCCCAATGCAGATGAGGGCCAGTGGCGCGGCCTTTCATGCCTACCAGGCCGATGATGTCACCGCGTTTCACGGCCCGGCCAGCAATCACTTTGAGCATACTCTGGTGGATGTACATCGTGCAAACGCCATGCCCGTGATCGAGCACGGTTGTACCTCCCGTGAGGTAGAAATCCGGCTCGGCCAGCGAAACTGTGGCATCGGCCGGAGCGTGAATCGGCGTTCCTTCCGGCGCGGCGATATCGACACCGAAGTGCGGCGCCTTCGGTATGCCGTTGAGAATGCGCTGGCTGCCGAAGACGCTGCTGATTACGCCAGTCGTTGGCCAATCAAAAGGTTCGGAGAAGGCGGTACCTGGTGAGTTCACCTCTCGCGCTTTGGCAATACGAACGTTTTCGTCATCGATACGCTTCTGAATATCTGGCGGTGGCGAGACGAATTTCTCCGGCAATCCGTTGATTTTCTGGATTTCGTATGTCCGTGGAACAGGCTGAACAGACCGTGTCTCTGTAGCGCCATCGGCGTATTGTACCGCGAGCTCGGTCGCCCTTTTCTGGTCGTATTGGAGGCCTAAGGCGAATATGCCGCCCGCGGAAACAAGCACGGGAGTGTCGTTCACCAGAACATGGGCGTGCGGCTGCGTTCGTCCGATCACGAGACTGCCCTGTTGCAGTGAGCCAGAAAGCAAAAGGTGACCAGCGCTCGACGATGGTGCTGCCATGCAGCCAGGCGCGAGCGCCAACGCCATTGTCTCGATCAGGAACGCGCGGCGCGGTATCACTCGGGCGTAAATCCCATTTCCTGAAAACGCCGCAACGCGATATCTGGCGAGGCGTAAGCTTCCTGCAGATCGACGCTCCAGTAGCGCAGGGCATCGACCGGAATTTGCACTCCCGTTACGGCGCACATCACAAACGACCCAGGCCGCACCACGCGATATTCACCATCGAGATATTCCAGCTCGGCAAGACCGTCCGGACGAAAATCGCGTTCCATCTGATTCATGAGACTACTCCTGAGAAGCCAGTATAATGCGCAAGAGCAACAAGGGGGAGCGGAATCTAAAACAGGCTGCCCTGCTCTTTCGCCGACTTCTTCGGGCGCCCGGAGCGATGCAGCGGCTGGCGCGGCGGACCGATCGCCACCGCACCGGCTGACTCGTCCGCAAAAGTGAGGATCAGTTCCTCCCCGGAAACGAGTTCAGCGGCTCGACGCTTGAGCAGGCCATCCTGACGGCGCACCAGCGCAAAGCCGCGGTCCAGCACATTGCGATAGCTGACGCTTTCCAGCACACGCGATGCGCCATCGAGCTGCGCGTGACGTTCCGCGAGTCGGGCGCGCTCGCGCCGCAATAGGCGGTATTCAAGTGCTGTGACGCGTTCGCCGCACTGAACGATGCGCCGCTGCAACGAAGTTGGGCGGAGCATGGCGGCAGCTTCGCCAAATGCGCGGCGATGGAGCTGCAAATTCTTGAGCAGCGCGCGGCCGAGATTCTCTGACGCGTAATCCAGCCGCTGATGCGACTGCGCAAACAGGTGATCGGCCCGCAGCAGCGCGCGCGACACCGAGGCCAGGTGCGTTCGTCTGTGCGTGAGGCCACGCAAAAAGCAGTTTGAAACGCGCCGCTCAAAATCCAGCGTCTGCGACAGCAAATCGGCGCGGACCGGCACCGCGATTTCCGCGGCCGCGGTGGGTGTCGGTGCGCGACGGTCAGACGCGAAATCGATTAATGTCGTATCCGTTTCATGGCCGACGGCGGAGATGAGCGGAATGGTGCTGTCTGCCACCGCGCGCACGACGATTTCTTCATTGAAGGCCATCAGGTCGTCAATGGAACCTCCGCCCCGCGCAACAATAATCAGATTGGGCCGCGGTATCGGCCCGTCCGCCGGCACGGCATTGAACCCGCGGATTGCCGCAGCTACCTCGGCAGCCGCCCGCTCACCTTGCACGGCAACCGCCCACACCAACACCCGCCGCGGAAAGCGCGCTTGCAGCCGGTGCATAATGTCGCGGATCACGGCGCCCGTCGGCGAGGTCACGACGCCGATCACCTCAGGCAGAAACGGCAATGCCTTTTTCCGGCTTTCGGCAAACAGGCCTTCGGCAGCGAGGCGTCTCTTTCGCTCTTCCAGCATCGCCATCAGCGCGCCGATTCCGGCCAATTCGATTTGCTCGACCACGATCTGGTAGCGCGACGATCCGGGATAGGTGGTGATCCGGCCTGTGCAAATGATCTCCAGCCCTGGCTCCGGCTTCAGCTTCAGCAGACGCGCGGTCATCCGCCACACAACGGCATTGAGGCAGGCTTTGTCGTCCTTAAGGTCGAAATAGATGTGGCCCGAGGAATGAAACTTCAGATTGCTGATCTCGCCGCGTACCCGAACGAACGGAAATGCGTCCTCAACCGTGCGCTTCAGCGCATGGGCGATCTCGCTGACGCTGTATTCCGGCAGATTGGCGTGGGTGGTGGCGGCTTCACTCATGATTCCGCCGATGATACATGACGCGAAAGCCTTGGTGGGGTGAAAACTTGAGATTTCTTCTGGTCGGTTCCGGCGGGCGAGAGCACGCGCTGGCGTGGGCGCTTTCTGCAAGCCCACTCGTGGATAAGCTCTACTGCGCGCCGGGCAATGCGGGCATTGCACACGTGGCCGAGCGCGTGCCGATTGACGCGCTGGAACTGGATCGGCTGGTGGACTTTGCGAAGGCAGAAAAGATCGACTTCGTGGTGATCGGACCGGAGGCCCCGCTGGTCGCCGGATTGTGGGACCGCCTGGAGGCCGCAGGAATTCGGGCCTTGGGTCCGAGCGCGGCCGGTGCTGTACTGGAAGGTTCCAAAGGATACGTAAAGGATCTCTGCACCGCCAAGGACATCCCGACCGCAGCCTACGCGCGCTTCAGCGACGCGGGAGCGGCGAGGCGTTTTGCAGCAAGCCTTGGGCTGCCAGTTGTCGTCAAGGCTGATGGTCTTGCGGCCGGCAAAGGGGTTGTGATCGCCGCATCCGAGGCGGAACGCGACCGTGCCATCGAATCTATGCTCTACAACGCGGGCCAAGAAATTCTTATCGAGGAGTATCTCGAAGGAGAGGAAGCCAGCTTTTTCGTCCTCAGCGACGGTGAGAACGTTCTGCCGCTTGCCGGCGCGCAGGATCACAAGCGCGCATTTGTAGGCGATAATGGGCCGAACACGGGCGGGATGGGCGCCTATTCGCCAGCGCCGGTTCTTACGCAAGCCGTTATCGGCAGAACACTGGAGAAGATTATCAAGCCGACAATCACGGCGATGGCGGAGCGCGCTACACCTTACATGGGCGTGCTCTATGCAGGGTTGATGATCAAGAACGGCGAGCCGAAGTTGATCGAATACAATTGCCGCTTTGGTGATCCCGAATGCCAGGTGCTGATCATGCGCCTGAAATCCGATCTTGCCGCCGCGCTCCTTGCCACCCGCGACAGGCAGCTGAATCACCTCGATTTGCGCTGGTCCGATCACGCGGCGCTGACGGTGGTCATGGCGGCGCGCGGCTATCCCGGCGAATACACCAAGGGCTCCGAAATCCGCAATCTGGACGCTGCCGCGCAAGTCGAAGGCGTACAGATATTCCACGCGGCCACCGAATGGCGAGATGGCAAGCTGATGGCCACAGGCGGGCGCGTGCTGGACGTTACCGCGTTGGGCAACACTGTTGTCGAAGCACAGGCGCGTGCGTACCGCGCTGTCGATCTGATCGATTGGCCGGATGGCTTCTGCCGCCGCGACATTGGCTGGCGCGCACTCCAACGCTAGCATCGCATATGGCCGACCTTCTCGACGGGCAAACGGCGTTTTCCGGAACGCAGGATATCCGCGAACAGCACCGTTTCAATGTGAAGCGGCTGGAGAACTATCTCGCCGAACGCATGCACGCGTTCACGCCGCCGCTGACCGTACAGCAATTCAAAGGCGGCCAATCGAATCCCACGTACCAGCTCATCACGCCGGCGCAGAAATACGTTCTGCGCCGCAAGCCGCCGGGAAAACTCCTCCCCTCCGCGCACGCGATAGACCGTGAGTACCGCATTATCTCTGCATTGTATCCCACCGGCTTTCCGGTCCCCCGGCCGCTTTTGCTGTGCGAAGACGAGTCCATTATCGGCACCACGTTTTACGTCATGGAATTCGTAGAGGGCCGCATTTACTGGGGTCCGCTGCTGCCGGATCAGACGCCGCAACAGCGTCACGCCATATACGACGCGATGAACGAAACTCTCGCGCTGCTGCACAATCTCGATTGGCGGAGGCTGGGTCTTGGAGATTTCGGGAAACAGGGCAACTACGTCGCGCGCCAGATCGCCCGCTGGACGAAGCAGTACAAGGCTTCCGAAACCGAGCGCATCGATGAGATGGAGAAGCTGATTGACTGGCTGCCGCAACACCTGCCGCAATGCCCTCGCGACGCCATCGTTCACGGCGACTTCCGGCTCGACAACATGATCCTCCACCCAACCGAACCGCGCGTGCTGGCGGTCCTCGACTGGGAGCTCTGCACTATCGGCGACCCCATGGCCGATTTCACTTACCACCTGTTGCAGTGGCAGATGCCGGGCGAAGGTTCGAATACCGGCGCCACCCTGCTCGGCGCGCGCCTGCCGGAACTCGGTATCCCGTCCATGCAGGAATACACCCGCTGGTATTTGGCCCGCACAAACCGGAAAACGTTTCCGGAACTCGATTATTATGCGGCCTACAATTTCTTCCGGCTGGCCGGAATTCTTCAGGGCATTGTCGGCCGGGTGCGAGACGGTACCGCTGCCAGTCCCCAGGCCGGGAAAAACGTCGCACGGGTGCGGCCACTGGCGGAACGAGGCTGGCACTTCGCTAAGAGAGCCGGTGCTCTGGGCTGACCGGAGTAGAACCCGAGTGCGCCTCAAATGCTAGATGGACCGTGGTCTTCTCGAGATTCGGACGCGTTCCCTCGGTCTTAAATTCGGGCCGGAGCTTGTTCGAGTAGCAAAATATTGGCGTTCGTTTTCAAGCAAATCGCCTCCTTCCCCTCCCGTCCGGAACTCCGGCAGTCGAGCGCGGCTCCGAAGTAGCAAGCATCGATCTCCTCATGCTCAGGTTGATTGCGCAGATTCATATTCTTTTGTAGAGCGCAGCGAGCACGCAAAGGCGGCCTGCCATTCATGAACATCGCTATTACGCCCGGAACGATGCCGCTCTCCGCCTGGCGAGCCATTGCGAACGAGCCCGTCACCATCGCCATGAGCAGCGCCGCGTGGCCAGCCGTCGAGCGATCGCGCGCGCTCATCGAGCAGGCGCTTTCATCCGGCGTTGCAATTTATGGCGTAAACACCGGCTTCGGCCGACTCGCGCAAACGCGAATACCTGACACTCAGCTAAAGCAGCTTCAGAGAAACCTTGTGCTCTCTCATTCCACGGGCGTGGGAGAATTGCTGCCCGGTCACGTTGTGCGGCTGGTTTTGGCGCTGAAGGCTGCCGGACTGGCGCGCGGCTATTCGGGCGTACGCCCGATTGTCATCGAATATTTGATCGCGCTGATCAACAATGACGTGCTGCCGGAGATTCCCTCGCAGGGCTCGGTGGGTGCATCCGGCGACCTTGCCCCGCTGGCGCATCTGTCATGTGTGCTGATTGGCGAAGGGCGGGCGCGTATCGACGGTCAAAGCTACGCCGCCAGCGATGCCTTGGC
>JAICVV010000261.1 GCA_025935155.1 Alphaproteobacteria bacterium | reverse complement strand
TAATTGGCGGGATCCGAGAACAGCGCCCGCAACAACCGGTTGTTCAGCGCGTGGCCGGACCGGCGGCCCACAAACCGCCCAATGATGGGGGCGCCAGCGAGCGCAAGGTCTCCGACGGCATCCAAAATCTTATGGCGGACGAATTCGTCCGGAAAGCGCATCAGCGCGGCGTTGATGACCCGGTCGCCCTCGATTGCGAGTGTGTTTTCGAGCGAGGCGCCGCGGCCAAGCCCTGCTCTGTTGAGCACCTCCAATTCATGGGCAAAGCCGAAGGTGCGGGCCGGTGCAATATCGCGCTCGAAGCCTTCGGGCGAAAAGGTCCAGGAGAATTGTTGGTGCCCTATGGCCGCGGACGGAAACTCGATTTCGAATTCGAATTCTCGTGCGTCCGCGGGAACGAGCGTTGCGCTCGCCTCTCCGTATCCGGCTTCGATGGGCCGGAGGACGCGTATGACATTCCGCGATGCCGCCGATTCGGCAATTCCCGCCCTTTTCAGCAACCGCAAGTAACTGAGCGCATCGCCGTCCAGAAGCGGTGGTTCCGGTCCATCGACCGTCACCTCCAGATCGTCGATCTCCAGACCGGCGATAGCCGCCATGATATGTTCGACCACACCGACACTTGAGCCCGCGTCATCATCGATCACAGTGCCGAGCCGCGTTTCGCCCACCCTGTCGTATCGCGCGGGAATGGCGCTGCCATCCAGATCGCTGCGGCGAAAAACGATCCCAGTGCCCGGCTCAGCCGGCGAAAGGTTCATCCGGACCGGCGTGCCTGCGTGCAGCGCGATCCCATACGCATCAATTTGCGTTGCCAGCGTCCGGCGGGTCATCGCGGGTTCTATATCGCCGCGCTTCGCCGCAGAACAGGCGCCAAAGCGAATCGCGCCGGCAGCATGCGGCCACCGGCGCGGTGGAATGAAGGCCGTCTGCCGCTAGTTTGTCTGGCGGCGCAGGAAGGCCGGGATTTCGAACTCCTCCTGAGCGGCAAGATCCGGCAATTCCGGTTGCGCCGGTTGCGGCGTGCGCTGCTCCGCCTGCGAACGGCTTGCCGTAGACGATGCTGCTCGATTCTGCGCCACCGGGCGCGACGCGACCGGCTCAGTACGGAGTTCCGGCTTGCGCTCGGCCCATCCGCCGAAGAAGCGGCGCCGCTTCGGCTCCGGTTTCGGTTCGGGGATGGCTTCCCGCATGGCCTGCGCGCGCGCTGCGGCCGGAACGGGCGCGGGGGTCTCCTCTTCGGATTGCTCCTCCGGCTCGCTGTTGCCGAAGATCAACGGTTCGATCGGGGAGATCGGCTTGCGTTCGACCGGCGCCTCGGCACGCATCTCTTCTGCAATCGTATTCATCATCGCCCGCACCGGAACCGGCGTGGGTTGATGAATTGGTGCAGGACGGGCCGCTGTCAGGTTTGGCATCGCCACCGGCCGCATTCGTGGGCGCAGCGGCTCCACATTGGGCGGCATTTTGGCGAGCGCTTCGGCTTCGATTCCGGTCGCCACGACGGACACGCGCAGCCGCCCCTCCATGTTCTCCAGCAAGGTGCCGCCGAAGATGATGTTCGCGTCGGGATCCACTTCGGCACGAATTCGATTGGCCGCCTGATCCACTTCGAACAGGGTCATGTCCGGACCGCCGGTGATATTGATGAGCACACCGCGGGCCCCCTTCATCGACACTTCATCCAGCAGCGGATTGGAGATAGCGGCCTCGGCAGCCTTCAGTGCGCGTTCTTCGCCTTCCGCTTCGCCCGTCCCCATCATGGCTTTGCCCATCTCGCTCATCACGGTCTTGATGTCGGCGAAGTCGAGGTTGATGAGTCCCGGCATCACGATCAGGTCGGTCACGCCGCGCACGCCGGAGTGCAGCACGTCGTCCGCCATGGCGAAGGCCTGCGCGAACGTGGTGCGGTCGTTCGCCACCCGGAACAAATTCTGGTTCGGGATGATGATCAGCGTGTCGACGAACGCCTGCAGCTCTTCGATGCCGCGCTCGGCGATGCGCATGCGCCGCTCGCCTTCGAACGCGAACGGTTTGGTCACCACGCCGACCGTGAGCATGCCCTGCTCGCGCACCGCCCGCGCAATGACAGGCGCGGCACCTGTGCCGGTGCCGCCACCCATGCCCGCGGTGATGAACACCATGTGCGAGCCGGACAGCTGATCGAGCAACTCGTCCAATGTTTCTTCCGCGCTGGCACGGCCGATTTCCGGCTTCGCGCCGGCACCCAGGCCGCTCGTCACCATCGGGCCGATCTGGATGCATCGTTCGGCTTTGGATTGGTGCAGGGCCTGCGCGTCGGTGTTGGCGACCAGAAACTCGACCCCTTCCAGTTTGGAAGAGATCATATTGTTGACGGCATTGCCGCCCGCTCCACCCACGCCGAGCACCGTGATCCGCGGCCGCAGTTCCGTCTTCTCGGGCACTCCGATTTTCATGTCACGCTCCATTCCTCACTGCCGTCTCCTCGACCTGAAAAAATCCACCAACCCGGGTGCCCGTTGTTGTTGTGTTGCACGCGAATCACCCAAAGATACTCCCCATCAGCCGCTGCAAGAATCCCGTCTCGCGCGAGTCGTCGCTGGAGCGGGCCAGTTCGGGGTTGAGAATTTCCGGCGCCATGGTCGCGCCCGCCATCAAGAGGCCCAGCGCCGTCGCGTAGTCCGGACCTGCGCCGGCGGCGGGCAGACCCGGGTAAGTCTGCGGCCGGCCCATGCGGACCTGCTTGTTCAGGACGCGCTGCGCGAGTTCGCGCATGCCGGCGAGCTGGCTCGCGCCACCCGTCAGCACGGCGCGGCGGCCCGCCGCGACATCGAAGCCGCTGGCGCGCAGGCGATTGCTGACTTCCAGCAGAATCTCTTCGAGCCGCGGCTGGATGATCCGTGTGAGCATCGAGCGCGGCACCTTGTAGGCATAGTCGTCGCCATCCTCGCCCATTTGTGGGACCGCCACGACGTCCGTGCTCGTTTCGATTTCGCCCAAAGCGGCGCCGTAAAGCGTCTTCAGCCGCTCGGCTGCGGAAAGCGGGGCAGAAAGCATCCGCGCCAGATCGGATGTGACATGCGCGCCACCGAACGGCACGATATCGGCGTAAACCAGCTGCCCTTCCATAAACACAGCAAACGAGGTGGTGCCGCCCCCCATGTCGATGACCGTAGCACCGAGGTGCATTTCGTCCGGCGTGAGACAGGAAAGCCCGCTGGCGTAGGGCGCGATCAGCGCGGCGCCGATGGTGAGGTGGCAGCGCTCGATGGCGAGTTTCAAATTCAGCAGCGGCAGGGGTTTCACCGCCACCGCATGCATGGTGACGCCGATGCGCTGGCCGAACATGCCGCGCGGATCGCGCACGCCGCGCGCTTCGTCCACCACGTAGGACACAGGCGCCGCCTGGATGATCTCATGATCGTCGGCGCGGATATTGGCGCGGGCTTCCATCAGCAGATCGTTGATGTGGCGATCGGAGATCAAATCTCCATCCGTCTGCATGGCGGCGCGGGAGCTGATGCTCTTCGGCGCGCCGCAGCTGACGGACACCAGCACGGTCTGGATACGGACATCGGCGAGGTTTTCTGCAGCAGCCACGGCTTCGCGGATGGAGTCCTCCGCGTCCTGCACATTGATGACGGTGCCCGCCTTCACGCCTTGCGATTCCCGCAGAGCGGCGCCGGTTACCCGCAACGAGCCCGGTTCGGCGCGGCCGATGAGGCAAACGGTTTTCGATGAGCCGACATCCAGTGCCGCAACGAGCCCAGTGCGAAAAGACGTTGGCTGAGCGCCTGCTGTGCGCAATTTGATCGTCTCACCCATTAGGTCGGTTCCCCCCGAGGATTCTTGTGCGGCGGCGCCGGATGACGCAGCACGAACACGTAATTGTC
>JAICVV010000143.1 GCA_025935155.1 Alphaproteobacteria bacterium | reverse complement strand
GACGACGCCGTCGATCAGGCCTTCCTCAAGGCCGTGCGAGATGGGGCTACATCAGACTCCCCTCCCCCAACGAGGGGAGGGGCTGGGAGTGGGGGGCGCACAAAGATGAAAAGAGCGGGTAGGCCGAACGTGCCGAAGACTTTCGGTAGTAGGAGCCGTTAAGCGCGCTTGTCACGGCGTAGCTCCGAAGGAGCGAAGCCGGACCGGCCGCCCGAATGTCCCCAAAACCTTCGGCAGCCGCAGCCGGTAGTCAGATGGAGACACGATCAAGTCACATTTGACTTGTTCATCTCATATGTGAGATCATATCAGAAATGAGCTGGACGGTCGGGTTCGTGAATGCGGCGGCGGCGGCCGAGTTGGACGCTCTGCCTCTCGACATGCGAACCCGCTTCCTGCGATTCGCCGATCTATTTCGGGAACGCGGTGTGGCGGGAATGCGCGAGCCTTGGGCGAAGCACCTGACCGGCAAACTCTGGGAACTGCGGCTGACCGGCCGCGACGGCATCGCGCGTTCGATCTATGTCACGGCCAGCCGGCAGCGGATGATCGTGCTCAGGACGTTCGTGAAGAAGACGCAGAAAACTCCGCCGCGGGAGATGGAGATCGCGCTGGCGCGAATGAAGGAGATACCGGAATGACGAAGATGATCAGCGTGGAATCGTGGAGACGCCGCCAGATGAAGGATCCCGCCTTCAAAGCGGCCTACGACGCCTTGGAAGGAGAGTTCGCGCTGATTCGCGAGCTTTTGAATGCTCGCACGACCGCCAAGCTCAGCCAGGCGCAGGTCGCCGAGCGCATGGGCACCTCGCAGTCGGCCGTGGCACGGATCGAAAGCGGGCGCTCGCCTTCGCTCAACTCGCTGCGCCGGTATGCCAAGGCTGTCGGCAGCAAGCTGGAAATCCGGCTGAAAAAGGCGGGATGATGTGCGGGATCGGCGTCACGGGGGCCGCAAGAGAATGAAGCGCGCCGGCCGCCCCCAACTTCCGAAAACCTTCGGCAGCCGAAGCCGCTAGCGGCAACGCTACCGCGCCGTAGCGTCAGCGAAGGCGGGTCCCCAAAACCTCAGGCAGCCGAAGTCTTTGACAGTAATTTGCCCGCCTAAGCCTTAGAAGAACATTTGCTCCTGTCACTTTGTTGCTCTAGCTTTACTCCACTAATGTCTGTCGGGGGGCACGATGTTGCTTCAAACTGTCGGCTATCGGCCGAGGAGGCTCCTTTGCGGAGTTCTCTTCTTGTTTGCGTACACCACTAGCCCAGCAATTGCGCAACGTCCTTCCGCTGCGGAAACAGTACAAGCCTCTTCAAACGCTACAATGCCAACTCTTGCGACCGCCAAATATGGCGACTGGCTCACTGTATGACATCACGATGGTTGATGATCGTGGCGCCTTGTTGTCAGGTGCATTTGCAACCCCCCCGTCCATCTACACATACGACTACCCCAATGGAGACTTTGTTCGGTTCCCCGGTAGTGGAATGTGGTTCTTCTGCGGCGTACCGTGGTATTGATCGCGGACGCTGGATAAGCCCGGCTACGCATTCGGATTCAGCGCCTTGCGATGCACTTCCATATGGCGGCGGAGACGGCGTTCGTGCGCGCCTGATAGCCGCTGAATCGAATCCGGTGACAGGATACCCATTCACCCCGCCTTGCGGTGGACTTCCATGTAGCGGCGGAGGACGGCGTTCATGCGCGCCTGATAGCCGCGGCCTTGGCGTTTGAACCACTCCACCACATCCACATCGAACTTCGCATTCACCGGCGTCTTCAGCGGCGGCCCGCCGATAAACGCCTTTGCCCAATCCGCTTTCTTGGTGGCCGGATTGTCGGCGTCGCGCGCCGCCATGCGCTCGATTCCGACGTCGCTCAGCTGCGCGATGCGCTTCCAGTCGGTGCGGCCCTTGCCGCGCCTAGGCGCCGGCCTGCTTCTTCCGCTCATCGTAAACCTTCCTTTCCTCGCGGCTCGCCGGGCGAACCGAAATCAGATGTGCCTTGCCGCCTCGCGGCGCGAACGTCACGTTGACGATGCGGCCGTGAAATTCCGCCAGCATGTTGTAGCGGCGCTCGCGATAGTCGAATCGATCATCGAGACGTGTCACCACGAACCGGCCGTCGAACGCCTCCGCATGTCGGCGAAGTCGTAGCCATGCTTGGCGAGGTTCGACTCCCGCTTCGCGTCATCCCACGAGCAGGTGTCGTCCCGGCCCATCGCTCAGAATATAGACGATTATGTAGATTTCGCAAGATACCGGTTCACCCCGGCTTGCGGTACCCTTCCATGTAGCGGCGGAAAACGGCGTTCATGCGCGCCTGGGTGCCGCGCGCTCGCGACCTGAACCACTGCACCACGTCTACGTCGAATTTTGTATCGAGTGGCGACACGCTCTCGCGTGCTTCGGTCTTTTGCGAACACGCTCTCGCGTGCTTCGCACCCCTTTCGTCATCGCCCGCTTCATGCGGGCGACCCGATTTTTTTCCACACAAAAATGGGTCACCAGGATCGCGCTGTTTCGCGCGACCGGGTGATGACGGGCTGTTGGTTTGCGAACACGCTCACGCCGCTTTCCGCGGGCGGAGGAGCGCTTCGGCCGGGATGTGCCATTCGCGGTGCAGCGTCCACGCCTGCTCGAGAGTCAGCGGCCGCTTGCCGCGCAGGATTTCCGAGGCGCGCGAACGCGAGCCCAACAGCCGCGCCAGATCGGCCTGGCCAAACCCCGACTGCTCCATACGGAAGCGGATGGCCGCAATCGCGTCCGGCGGCCCGATCGGCCAGCGCTTCGCCTCGTAGGCTTCGATCAGCGCCGACAGCACATCGAAGCGGTCTGCTTCCGGCGTGCCGCGCCGCGGCTCCCGCTCGAAATAGGGTGCAATCTCCTTCAGCGCGCGGTTGTAGTCGCGTTCGTTGCGGATCGGTGCGATCCACGCTCGCGCCCTTGTGTTCGTTCGCATCACACCGTTCCGCTGAAGTTTATCGCTTCTTGCTCTTCGTTGTTCGGCGGTAGTGCTCGGTTTCGGTTGGGGGCTTGTGCTTGTCGGCATAGCTCTTGGTTACGAACTCCCCGATTTGAGCTACGCCTGACCGTAACGGACTTCTTGGCATTCCGATTACCTTTCTCGCGTAGAATCGGCGAATCACAGTAGAATTCTACGTCTTTACTAGAAAGAACGAAAAGAGTACTTTCGGAACCGATGGCGCGGAATTCCATTCTCCGGCTGGCGCGGGACTGCAATGCCTTTATGCATTGCAAGGACAATCTCGCCTTCCTGCGCCCGCTCAAGAACGAGAGCATGCAGCTCATCGTCACCTCGCCGCCTTACAACATCGGCAAGTCTTATGAGTCGCGTTCGCCGCTAGACGCTTACATCCAGGCGCAGGCGCAGGTGATTTCCGAATGCGTGCGCCTGCTTTCGCCGCGCGGGTCGCTGTGCTGGCAGGTGGGCAACCACGTGGCGAACGGCGAGATCGTGCCGCTCGACATCGCGCTCTATCCCGCGTTCCGCGAGCACGGCCTCAAGCTGCGCAACCGCATCGTCTGGCATTTCGAGCACGGACTGCATTGCAGCAAGCGGATGTCCGGTCGCTACGAAACGATCATGTGGTTCACGAAAGGCGACGACTACGTATTCAACCTCGACGCCATCCGCGTGCCCTCGAAATATCCGGGCAAGAAATACTTCAAGGGGCCGAAGGCGGGGCAGCTGTCCGGCAATCCGCTCGGCAAGAATCCCGGCGATGTGTGGATCATCCCCAACGTGAAAAATAACCACGTGGAGAAGACGGTTCACCCCTGCCAGTTTCCCGTAGAACTGATCGAGCGGCTCGTGCTGGCGCTGACCGAACAGGGCGACGCGGTTCTCGATCCCTATATGGGCGTTGGCTCCAGCGTAGTGGCCGCGGTGAAGCACGGCCGCGTGGGCTATGGCTGCGACGTGATGAAGGAGTACGTGGAGATCGCGTGGGAACGCATTCACGCGTTGAAGGCCGGCGAGCTTCGCACGCGCCCCATGCACAAGCCGGTGTACGATCCCACCAAGCCAAACGGCGGACATTCGCGCGAGCCGCACGGTTCGGAGCAGCACATCGTGCTCCCCTTTAAGCAGCGGTCGCGCTGATCGTGAAGATCGTCGAGCAGTACTCGCACCTAAACGGCTATGAATCGCTGCTCGTGCACCATCGTAAGCTCTGGCGCGAGATCGTTGAGGTGATCAGCAGCGTTGATGCTTCAAAATATCGAACAAAAGTTTCCAAAGAGAAGACGATGGTAGGGCGCATGCTCTACGACCCGAAGGCCTTGAACAAGGCAATGAACGATGAGTTTCGGCTTCGGCAATGGGAGGAGCGCCGTGCTGCATTCTATGTAACGCGTGACGCAAAACTCATCCGCAAAACGCTGAACATGGAAGCGCCTGAGCAAAAGCAGGAGATTGAAGCCGCCGGTGAAGTTGCGGTTAGATCATACAATCAAACAGACTTTGTGAAGGACCGCATTGCCGTTGAAGTGCAGTTCGGAAAATATTTCGCCGTAGCCTATGATATGTTCGTCAAGCATCTGGCGTTCTACGTCGGCGATATAATCGATGTCGGCGTTGAGATCGTGCCGATGCGATCCATGTCTGGCATCGGCACCGATGAAAACGATAAGCGGGGCCGCGGGATGTCCAGCGGCGTGCCATGGTACGAGAAAGAACTTTATAACCTAATTCGCGAAGGTCGCGGCGTTCCTGCCGTCCCACTCGTTCTTATTGGCGTCGCGCCTTAGACTGAGCCACCCACTGCGGGATCGGCGTCTTCAAACCCCATCGAGCAAGGCTGTCCTCGTTCATCCATGTCGGGCAAATCGCGGTCATCTCCGTCGTAGTCGCAAATGCGGATTGGAAATGGATTGCCGAGTATCCATTGAACGACGCCACCGTGAACACCTATTGTGATATCCGGGTGCGGCGGTGCGTTTACAATCTTTTTCACCAGCCGGTTTATTACATCGCGATCGGCGGTGTCGCTTCGCGCGCAAATGGAGAGTGCCTGCCGAAGCAATTGCAGCTCCGATTGGCTAAATCCCAGCCAGACTTCTGAGGCCATTCGATCCTCCGGTGATTGACAAGTTCCGTGTTTGTTCGTACCATTTCTATCTTTAAATGCAAGCAAAGGTTGAACACACTCGTGAAAAATGTGGCGGCTCGAAATCGCGCGGACTGGACGAGGGGGTACCCCTCCCCGTTTTTTCACAAAACAACTCCAAGACGATTTCTCAGGCAAAACAATGGCTTGGCTTATGGAGGATCGCGTTCAGGCGTGCGCGATAGCCGCGGCTTGGCATTTGAACCATTCCACCACCCGGCTCGGCGGACCGAAGCAAAGCTTCGGCACGGTAATGACCGGTTTCTGCCGGTAGCGGAAGAATTCCGATGACAGGCATCGAAAGGCGGAACGCTCGAGGTGCAATCCCTCGTCGCGAAGTCACCGCCGCCATCGCTATGGCAGGGTTTCAGTGGCGGCGATTTCGCCGCGTTCGAAGCTGGTTGCAGCATCGACGCCAATGGCAAATTCGCCGGCTGTCAGGCCGCCGTAAATGCGGTTTGGTGGCAGGAATACCAGCACGCCTTCCACAAACCGCGGAGCGTTGCCGGACAGATTCACAACCTGCCGCATCCACAGCGGCCGTTGCGAGCGGGCGCAGTCATGGAAGCCACGGATGACATCGGCGCCGCGCGGGCCGTGCATAAAGTCTTCCACATAATGGCCTTCCAGGCGGCGTCCGAAGAGCTCGTTCAAGCGTGTTCCTGCAAGGCGCACGCGCAACCGCAAAGGTTCGCCTGGCTCAATTTCGAGGACGAAGACATGGGGCAGCAGCTCG
>JAICVV010000102.1 GCA_025935155.1 Alphaproteobacteria bacterium | reverse complement strand
TCCTTGTTGCAATCCCAGTTCCCGAAGCTTGCGGCGGTATCCGGCGCCCCTCGGCTCGCGCTCGAACTTGTCGCGGTAGCAGGAAATGAGCCGCGTGTAGGGATGGCGCACCACACAGAATTTCCGCATGGAACTGTCCCCCAAAAGCGCGGGAAACACCCGCACATCGCTGGGCTGCAGCAGAGGTCCCGTCCACCGCTTGAAGGGTCTGTAATGGGGCGGGAGGCGGCCGTTGCATTCGAGCGACTGGAAGGTGGCGCGCAACGTGGAGTTCGCCACCTTCTCGTTGGATGCGAAGAGATAGCTGTGGTTCAACGAAATGAACACTGCATCGTTGAAACGGGCGCGCAGAATGGGCGTCGCGCCGTAGGGATTCGGCCGCATCACGAAACGTGCGCGGTCTATATAGCGCGCGAGATTGTCTATGTTCTGCGCGATGGAAAAGCGCGCCACCCGGCTATTTTCGCTCCATTTCGCAGTTGATGGTGAGATTGACATCGTCGCTCACCATGCCGCTCCAGATCATGTGCGTCAGCCCGAAATCCGAACGCTTGATCGCTCCGGTTGCGTCGAAGCCGATACGATAGGGCTGAAAGGGAATGGGAACGTCGCGGCCACCGTTGAACGTCACCTTCAATGTTACAGGCTTGGTGACGCCCGCCAGCGTCAGATTGCCCGTAACGGTTCCGGTGTTTTCACCGGTTTTCCCGATCCGCGTCGAGATGAAGGTGGCCGTGGGGTATTTGGACGTCTGGAATACGCTCTTGAGGCCCTTGTTCAGCTCGTCGACGGCTGTGACAATATCGTTCATGTCGATCTGCACGTTGAGAGCGCTTTTTTCGGGCTGAGCCGGGTCGAACTGCAACGAGCCGGTGACATGACCGAAGCTGCCGTAGAAGGTGCTCAAGCCCAGGTGCCGGATGGCGAACATCACCTGTGTGTGGTTCGAGTAGATCGTGTAGGTGCCGGCGGGAACCTTCAGTGACGTTTGCGCTGCTGCCGGAATGCCGAAATTAACGGCAAAACACAGCACAACAAGAAACGGCCATCGCATCGGTATCTGTCTCTCTCAGTTACAAGGTCACCTCCACAATACCTGCTCGCGGTAGGAATTTCGACTGGCAAGACCGAAAGGGCACGCCGCGGGACCAGTATCTCACGGTTACGGAGATTTAGGGTCTTTGCGCCATGCTGCGCCCATTTTCCAGAGGTGGATGACATGTTGCGCGCGCTGTTCGGTCTTTCTCTCGGTGTCCTCAGCCTGGTTTTTCTGGGGCACGCCCACGCGGGCGTGAAGCCTGCGCCCGCAAAACCGCCGGCGGCCACGCCAGCCATGTGGACAGTCCGTGGATCGAAGGGCACCGTATATATGCTCGGCTCCATCCATGCTTTGCCGAAGAATGTGCACTGGCAGACGCCCCAGCTGCTGGCGCGCCTCAACGAAGCCGATACCTTCGTGTTCGAGGTGCCGATGGACGCCGCCTCGCGCGCGCACGCGGCAGCCTATTTCCGCGACAACGCATTGATGCCCGCCGGATTGTCGCTGCCATCCATGTTCGATTCCGAGATGCGCTCCGACTTCCGCGATGTGGTGATGCTGACGCACGCCGATCCGACCTTCATCGTTTACATGCGGCCGTGGCTGGCGGCGCTGGTACTGGAGGGCGCGGCAAGCGGCACCAGCGGGCTTTATCCGGCGGAGGGCGTCGATAACAAGGTATATGCGCTCGCCAAAGCACGCGGCGTGACGCAATTCCGCTCCCTGGAACGCGATCAGGATCAGTTCAAGCTGTTCATCAAGGAAGGCCACGAGCAGGACGAGGTTTCCGACCTGCGTATCACCTTCAAGGACATTCTGACTCATCGTGGCAAGGACGATAGGGCGCTGCTGCCGGCCTGGATGAAGGGCGATACCAGAAAGCTTGCAGGCCTGCTGCCGGAGAACAAGGGGACGTCCGCGGTCTTCCGCAAAGCGTGGCTGGACGACCGCAATCGCAAATGGGTGCCGCAGATCGAGGCGATGCTGAACGAGCCGCACACGTTCTTCATCACGGTCGGCGCGGCTCATCTCGTCGGACCGACAGGCGTGCCGAATTTATTGCGCGCCGCGGGCTACAAGGTGGACGGGCCGAACTCCTGATCGGCCTCGCCCCGCAGCAACCGTGTCGTGACGTTCCTCGGAGTCACGGCGTGAATTGGTACACCACGCCGCAGCCGCCGCACGATGGGTCGCCGGACTGATATGTCGTGCCATAGAAGCTGCCGT
The DNA here is from genome assembly GCA_025935155.1 of Alphaproteobacteria bacterium. Lineage (GTDB taxonomy): Bacteria > Pseudomonadota > Alphaproteobacteria > Micropepsales > Micropepsaceae > Rhizomicrobium. The sequence goes on along the minus strand of JAICVV010000102.1, from coordinate 4,934 downwards.
CGTCACCGCGAGTCAGTCCGCCGATGGGATCGGAGCCATCGGCGATGTTCGGCTGACTGCCAAAGCTATAAACGACGGATTCGCTCCACTGACCGCCGCCTTGTGGCACCAGCTCGTAGATCACGCCGCAATTCACGCAATATTGCGCTTCGCCGCCCTGCTGCGTCGTGCCGAACAGATTCCCGCCGGAATCGAACACCGGATTTTGCCATGGGTTTTGGCCATCGGCGCCGCCGCCGACGAAGGTGTACAGAACGGACTCGTGCCACTTGCCGCTGGCCCTGGGCGACAATTCGAAAATCGCTCCGAAATTGCTCAGGCCGCCGTAAAGCTCCGCCCCATAGAGATTGCCCGCTGCGTCGAGCGTGAGACCGCCCTCGAGCGTGCCGCCCTCGCCTTGCGTGAACTGGTGGATCTTCGTGAACGTCCACTTGCCTGCACCCGACGGGCTCAGTTTGAAAACCACGCCCTGATCCGTATCGCGGCCACCTTCCGATGCCGTGCCGTAGAGATTTCCCGCTGGATCGAACACAAGCGCGCCGTATCCGGGTCTGCGCCCGCCATAGCCCTGACCGCAGAACCGATGGATATCGCGTTCCTTCCAGTTGCCGTCCGCTGGCTGTATCTGGAAAACGCTACCCCAGTTCGTTGTACATGGATTATCCGAGGACGTCGTTCCATACAGCGTGCCGGACGCATCGAGAGTCAGACTGGCCAGCGGGCCATCGTAATCGATGCTCGGAGCCGGCCATGAGTAGAGGGTGGTCTCAACCCATGTGCCCTGCTTGTCCGGACTTAGTTTGTAGACGGCGCCGCATCCGATACGCGTGCCAAACAGGTAACACGCTCCCGTTCCGCCAAGCGACGTGCCGCCGTAAAGATTTCCTGCCTTGTCCATGATGACGCCGCCATCGGCATAAGCCCCGTCGTCTCCACACGTGAAGCTGTAGAGAATTGTCTCCTTCCAGGTTCCGTTTCGTGATTTGTGGAGCTGGTAAACCACGCCGCATCCCGAGGAACCCCCAGCCTCGGTGGTCCCGTACAGGTTTCCGTTGCTGCTCATGATGGGCGCAGCATGGGGGTTGGCACCATCCCCGGCCGGGAATCCGTGGAACGTGTAGAGCACCTGGTATTGGCTCGCGTGCGCCGCGCTTGCGAGCGCCGCGACGGCCAACGCCGCGCAACATATGACCTGGGGCGCTGCTAGCACAGCCATGGCAATCCTCCGCAATTGCCGCCCTGCCCCGAGCACCCAGACGTTGCGCCCGTACCCTTTATTCCGCAAGGGCCGCCATCAGTCCTGCAGTGTGCGCGGATCGCCGGTTGCGCGTGAGCCGGTTTCCAGCCAGCGGGCGAGACCGGGAGACAACTCGCGCCGCACACGCGCCTCGTAGAGCGCGATGTCTCCGGCGGTGAGCACACCGCGCCAGCGGCCGTTTGTCCCGGCATTCAGAAACCGCTCGGCGCCTTTATCCCACCCCTGCGCGGCGCGCGGCATTAAGGTGGCACCATGCTCGCGCATGAAATGGAAGCTCGCAGCATTCACCAGCGGCCGCCACTGTTCTTCCGGAATCTGGATATCGAGGAATTGCGCAATGCGGCGCATTTCCCCATCAAGATCGGCGAGCAGATCGTTGTAATGGACCATCGACAGGTTCTGCCGTTTTCGCTCCGCCCAGTAACTTCGTTCAATCTCGAAATAGCGCTGTGCCGGAAAATCATTTGCCAGCCGCGCCTCCGGCCCGTCTGCCATCCAAACCTGAAAAAAATCATGGATGGAGTCGCCCGGCAAAGGCAGTGGCTTCCCGATCGTCTCGTCCGCCAACCCCGCCGCGCTCTGCAGGCCGATGCTGAGTTGCGAGTAATGGCGCGAATGATTGTACCAAGACATGAACGCATCGCGCCCGTCGCGCGCGACATGGATGTAGCGCACGCTCTCGTAGATGGGCACCGCATCGAACTCGAGATGCGTTTTCAGAAAACGCCGGTGCGTCTGCGCCTCAAGGCGCTCCGTGACCTCTTCGACGGGCCGCACCCGCATGTCGATCCAGGGCGACTCATTCTGGATGTCACGTGCTTCGGGCGACTGGAAGATCAGCAGCGAGACGATCTGCTGCATCCAGGTCGTGCCGCATTTGGGCGCGGTTGCGATGACGATGTCGTCCGTTCGCGGCTTGTAATAGGCCCAACGGCGGCTGTCGGTCGTCCAGCTCCGCCGCTCTTTCGTTCCCGCTCTCACCAGCTGCATGGGCCGCCCTCAATCCACCGAAGGTTGTTTCTCAGGCGCCTGCGCACCGGTCAGCGCCAGCGGTCTCCTGGCTTCTTCAGGTAATTGGAAAAAATATAACCCCAGGGGAGCAGGGGAAAGAGGATAACGACTGGCGCGATTTCGAAGAACGATTTGCGGGTGCCGGCGTCCATCTGGTTGGCAGCCCACAATGGTAGCGCGAAGCCGCACAGCCAGATCGTTTTCCAGAGCAGCTCGTAAACCAGCAGCGGCAGCATCCCCAACGGATATCGGATTCCGGCAATCGACAGAAGCGCGAGCGCCAAAAGGAAACTGTGCGCCATTCCGCTCGCCGGCGTCCAACGAGGGTGATGAAGAAACGCCTGCCACTGGATCGACCCCTCCGCGGCCGCCATGATCGCGTAGAGGGCGCGAAGAACGTAAAGACGCCATAAGGGTACCGCATTACTGGCGCCATCGCGTTTCGAAACCGCGTCCATGTTTGCTGCCGCGTCCTGCACCTGCGTCTTGTTCACTCCACCGTCTTCAGGATGGTCTCGACGCTCGCCATACGCGCCTTGATCTCGCCGAGTTCGCTCTGAATCGCAGACAGGGTCGCGGCATTGCCCGCCTGCGCCGTCACCGCGTCCGAAGCGAGCCTGCGATAGGCGTCGGTATGGGCGGCATCGGCGCCCGCCACGGCGGAGGCTTGAAGAAAGCGGATGCCGAAGACGAGGATGATCGTTCCGAGCATCGCGCCCATGGAGATGAAATAGATGGTGGGAGACATGGGTTTTCCTTTCACTTGTCACTTGGAACCGGTGAGCGATTTGGCGGCGGCCGCGACAGCCGCCGGGCTGAGTTCGAAATCGAATTTGACGACTTCGAAATAATTGAGCGCCTTGCCGCCGGATGAGAGCTCCAGCCTCGAGGTGACGAGCCCCGCCTCTTCGAGCTTTTGCAAATGCAGATGGAGCAGTGGGCGGCTGATGCCCAATTCGCGCGCAAGCTGGCTGACATAGTTGCGGCCGCCGCTCGTCAGCGCCGCCACAATGCGCAGCCGGTGCGGGTTGGCGAGTGCCGCAAGAATGGCAAGCAACTGGTCCCCGGTCGGCTGCAACAGCGATCTCCGTCATGTGTAAGATTTTACTTACATATGACAGGAGGACTTTCAAGAGGCGCGACAGAAAATTTCTCGCAATCCGCCTTGACGCTCCATAGGGCCAAAATTATATGCCCAGCATCGGGCTGGCACTCTTGAATTTTGAGTGCTGCCACGGCTGGTGCCCTGTGCGGACCGGCTCAACCAAGCGCTTGTTAACACTAGAATTTGAGGAGAATTCCCCCATGAAATTCCGTCCGCTCGGCGACCGCGTGGTCGTCCGCCGCGTCAAGGAGGATCAGAAGACCCCCGGCGGCATCATCATCCCCGATACAGCCCAGGAGAAGCCGCAGGAAGGCGAAGTGATCGCCGTCGGCCCCGGCGCTCTCGACGAAAACGGCAAGCGGGTCGTCCCCGAAGTAAAGCAGGGCGATTTCGTGCTGTTCGGCAAGTGGTCCGGCACCGAAGTGAAGCTCGATGGCGAGGAGCTCCTGATCATGAAGGAGTCCGACATCATGGGCGTGCTCGAGGGCCGTCCATCGAAGCCGATCAAGAAGGCGGCGTAAGCGCCCTTCTCGCAGAAATCTGAAATCGGAAATCTGAAATCAGAACGAATTGAAGTCAGAGGCAGAGACAGCGGTCGGTGTTCCGGTTCCGACTTCTGACTTCTGATTTCTTCTAACGGAGTTAGAAATGGCAGCCAAAGATGTCCGCTTCGGTGCCGATGCCCGCGAGAAAATGCTCCGCGGCGTCGACATTCTTGCCGATGCGGTGAAAGTGACTCTCGGCCCGAAGGGCCGCAACGTCGTGCTCGAGAAGAGCTTCGGCGCCCCTCGCACCACCAAGGACGGTGTGACGGTCGCGAAAGAGATCGAGCTCGCCGACAAGTTCGAGAACATGGGCGCCCAGATGGTGCGCGAGGTGGCGTCGAAGACCAACGACGCGGCCGGCGACGGCACCACCACGGCGACCGTTCTTGCCCAGGCAATCGTGCGTGAAGGTTCCAAATCGGTTGCGGCCGGCATGAACCCGATGGACCTGAAGCGCGGCATCGAAACCGCGGTGAACGCCGTCGTTTCCGATCTCAAGAAGCGCTCCAAGAAGATCAAGTCGAACGACGAGATCGCGCAGGTCGGCACCATCTCCGCCAATGGCGACGCGACTGTCGGAAAGATGATCGCCGAAGCGATGGCGAAGGTCGGCAACGAGGGCGTGATCACCGTAGAAGAGGCCAAGAGCCTGGATACCGAGCTGGAAGTCGTGGAAGGCATGCAGTTCGACCGCGGCTACATCAGCCCGTACTTCGTCACCAACGCCGACAAGATGGTGGCGGAGCTCGACGAGCCCTACATCATGATCCACGAGAAGAAGCTGGGCTCGCTGCAGCCGATGCTGCCGATCCTTGAATCGGTCGTGCAGTCCGGCCGCCCGCTGCTCATCATCGCCGAAGAGGTCGAGGGTGAGGCGCTGGCGACGCTCGTCGTCAACAAGCTGCGCGGCGGGTTGAAGGTCGCGGCGGTGAAGGCGCCGGGCTTCGGCGATCGCCGCAAGGCCATGCTGGAAGACATCGCCATCGTCACCGGCGGCCAGGTCATCAGCGAAGAT
>JAICVV010000271.1 GCA_025935155.1 Alphaproteobacteria bacterium | reverse complement strand
CGGCCTATTGCGCGCGCAAGGACGTAGATAAATCGAGTTGTCCAAAATAGCCTGGAGCGTGATTGTTCTCTGACGGAAACACCCCTGTCGTCATGGCCGAGCTTGACTTGGCCATCCATCGCGCGAGCGTCCGCGAGCGATGGAGTCTCAGCGGCGCGCGGACACGCGCCGGATGGATGGACGGCTCGCCGCCCATGACGGTTGTGGGTGCGATTCAAGATGACACGATCTCTGCCTAAACAACTTCGGCACAACCGATAAAAAAAGGCCGCGGCAGACTTCCGCCGCGGCCTGGTAGTTTCATGTGAAGTTGTTAGTTCACTGTCACCGCGCTGGGCAGCGATGCAATGCCGTTCACGACAACTTCGAGGTTGCTCGCGCCCGCATCGCAGGTGTTCGGGACGTCGAACTGCGCCGTACCGCCATCGCCCTTCTTCGACACGCCACGGCTGGAGAAGTCGTGCGTGCGCGCATAACAGACCTTGCCTGAGCCTGTGTTGGTGATGCGGACCAGCGGGAAGTTGGTCGCCATCTGGGCATCGTCGCCGTAGTAGCCGCCTTCCGTGAACCCGTTAAACTGGGTTCCTTGCACCGCGTTGTTGGTGCTGCCGCGCGTTAGTGTGGCGGGGACGCTGGTGATGGTTGGCAGCCAGCTGGCCTTGGCGTGTCCCTTGGGCGTGTAGAGCTGGATATCGCCCGTGTCGCTGGTCCAGAATGCCTGGCCAGTGGGCAGCATTACGAGGCGGCCTTCATAGGAAGACTGACCGGGGGCGCTGGCAGGTTCGTTCACCTGCTTGACAGTTACTTTGGTCAGACTGACGGCCTGGGCTTCGTAAAAGTGCGACGGACTCCCGAAAACACCGGGGCTTACCTGGAACAGGGCATGGCCGTTCGGCAACACCACCGCCGGACCGTCGGCCGAGTCGTTCGAGCCAAACGAAGGTGCGGAAGCCCATTTCCCGCTCACCGTGTCGTAAACATCGTTATTCCCGGTGGCCCCCGCCTGGAAAACGATTCCGGTTGGCAGCAACGGTGCCGGTCCAAGCTCGTGCGAGCCGGCATCCACCACTGAGTCGAAGGTCGTGCCCGCGCCCGTCCACTTGTCGTTCGAGTGCGAGAAGATCTCGACATCGTTGTGGCCGACGTTCAGATCGCGGTTGGCGTCTACCGTCAACAGTGTGTTGCCCGGCAGCGTCGTCCAGCCTTCTTCATCGTGTTCGTCGGCTTTACCGGTCTTCGCGGCGGTCAGGATGTTCCAGGTGACGTTGCCGCCGCTGATGGAAGCTTGTGCCGCGTCCAACGAGCAGCAGTTGGCAAGCATGTACGTGCCATCGGAAAGAACGGTGCTCTGGGCGTCGCCGATTGTGGTCCAGCCGGTCGGCGCGGAGACGGCGGTCCACTTGTCCTTCACCGGATCGTACATGGCGCCGAGGGTCGTCCACACAGCCTGGCAGGAATTGTATTCGCCGCCGTTCACCATGACGGTGCCATCGGAGAGGACCTGCGACGCGAAATAGAGCGGCTTGTAGCTAGACGGCATGGAAGCCGTTTTTGTCCATTTGCCGTTGACATAGCTGCCGCTGCTGTCTGGCGTGAGCCGGTACCAGTCGGCGGTGCAGCCGTCATGCATGAGAACAGAACCGTCTGTCAGGACGAGAGCCGTATCGGGAAAGGAAGTGCCCGGGAAACCCGCTTTCAGCGCGGTCCATTTGCCGGACCTCACCCTGGGCGGTGCCTGATACGGTGCGGAAACCGGGCCTGCGCGATGGCTTTGGCGCGGCAGCGGATCGACTGCGCGATGCGCCAGAGCGCTGGTCGACAGCAGAGCTGACGCCAGCACAGCAATCATGGATGTGCCTACAGTTTTTGGCATTTCTACCCTCTTTTCGTTAGCCGGAAATAAAATGCAGGTGCAGCGCCCCAGCAGGCCCGAGCACCCCGCCATTACAGCGGGGGCGGACATTACATATCCGACACACCGGGCGCCACGCTTTTTTGACGAAAAAGTTCGCCTGCGGCGCTCCGCCGTATACTCTCGCGATTCTGCGGCCGGGTTCTCGCAAGAATCTTTCGCTACAGGAACTGTTCCACCTGACGGCACAAGGGTTCTTCGACGAAATAAGTTTTTGTCCCAAACGTAATTGCGTGAGGTTCGAGATGAACGAGAAATACTGGTTTCCCGCAAAGCGCTATGGCTGGGGCTGGGGCCCGCCCAGCACGTGGCAGGGCTGGCTTGTGGTTGTCGTTTGGCTCGCGGCGATCGTCGCGGTTTGCCGTTTCCTGCCGCCGGTCTCGCCGCTGCTGTTAGGCGCGGCGCTGCTTGTGGTGTCGATCCCGCTTGCGTTGGTGCTGCGCTGGAAAGGTGAGCCGACGCAATGGCGCTGGGGAAAAAGCTCGACTGGCGAGTAAACCGGCCCCCGGCGGAACAGCAGAGGGATTGGAGTTAGAATTCGCTGTCCACCATGCCGATTAGTTTCGTCGTTATGGCGCAAGCTTGTGGCGGCGGCGGCTCGTTCAGTGTCAATTTCGCGGATGGGCGGCTAGCCAACCCATTTCCGGTGCAGGCTCGAGATCACGTATTGCAGGCGGGTGCGGTTCTCCCAATCCATCTTGAGGCCTTCGAGGGCGTAAATCTCGTTGAGCTGCCACAACAGCTCGCGGTCGATCTGATCGACGATGGTGCTTTCGATGAAGGTGATGAGCACCAGGCGCTGCCCTTTCGTTACCGGCGTCACCTCGTGGAGCGTGGTCGACGGATACACCACCATCGAACCCGGCTCGCCTTTGACCGACACAGTTTCGCTGCCGAGATGAATGGTGAGTTCGCCGCCTTCGTAGGTTGAGGGATCGGCAATCCAGAGCGTGCCGGACATATCCGAGCGCAGCGGCCCGTTCGGCAGCGGAATGAATGCCGCGTCCGCGTGCACGCCATACTTCATACCTGGTTCGTAGCGGGCAAGAAGCGGGGTTGCCACGCGGCGGGGAAACACAAAGTTCTTGATCTCCTCGTTCCGCATGATCGCCGCGCCGGCGATGTTGGAGGCCCGCATCGCATCCGGTTGCGTCACGTCCATCTGCAGATTGTCCTTGGCGAGGTTGTGCGGATTGGAGGCGCGGCCCTCCACAAAACGCACGGATTTCGCGATGGCGCGGATCTGCTCCACCTCTGCCGGCGTCAGCACATTCCTCACGACCAGAAACATGTCAGCCTCTCTTGCTCAACCGGCCCCGCACAACGTCTTGTAGCGACACGGATGCAGAAGACTCTGGGTAAACGGTCAGTACCTTTCATCGTCACGCATTTCTCGAAGGAGTTCTGCGCTGGGTTTTGACCAGGGCGGCAGGGTTTCCAGAAGTTTGGCCAATCCATGGAAGTCAATCGGCTTCTTCGGCTGATTGACTGCCGTGATGCGCGCCACGGGCCGCCCATTGCGGGTGATCACGATGTCCTCGCCACATTCCACTTTGTGGATGAGCCTACTTAGGTGAATTCTCGCTTTGGTGAGGCTGACGGTGGGCATCGATCTTTGTGTCTGAGATTCTCGCCACGATACCATGCACGGGGTGACCCTGAACAGAACGCCTCGTGATAGGTCGGCTCTTGTAGGTTATTTGTTTGAGCTAGACTGGAAGGATGAATGTGCAGCTCCCGCATGAGGAAATCGCCAGCATCCCGCTTCCGCTGCCGTTTGCGGAGTGGTT
>JAICVV010000463.1 GCA_025935155.1 Alphaproteobacteria bacterium | reverse complement strand
TCGACCTTCGACGAACCGGCAACCCGCCATGTCCAGGTCGCGGAAATGGTAATGGAAAAAGCCAAGCGCCTGGTCGAAATGAAGCGCGATGTGGTGATTCTGCTCGACTCGATCACGCGCCTCGCACGAGCTTACAATACCGTCGTGCCGCCTTCGGGCAAGGTGCTTTCGGGCGGCGTGGATTCGAATGCGCTACAGCGTCCTAAGCGTTTCTTCGGCGCGGCGCGCAACATCGAAGAAGGCGGATCGTTGACCATTGTCGCAACGGCCCTGGTGGACACCGGCAGCCGCATGGACGATGTTATTTTCGAAGAGTTCAAGGGCACCGGCAACATGGAAATCCACCTCGATCGCAAGCTGGTCGATAAGCGCGTGTTTCCGGCCATCGACATCAACAAGAGCGGCACCCGTAAGGAAGAACTGCTTCTGCCCAGGGAAGAATTAAACCGGGTTTGGGTGCTGCGCAAGGTGCTGAATCCACTTTCGCCTGTAGAGTCAATGGAGCTTCTGATCGATAAGCTGGGAAAGACCCGCAGCAACGCCGAATTTTTGGCCGCGATGAACGGGTAAGGTTCGCACTTCGAGCCGCCTGCTCACGCGCGCGGCTCTATCCGCTCACCGTATGGGCCGCATCCGCATCCTCTCCGACAACGTTGCCAACAAGATCGCCGCCGGAGAGGTGGTGGAGCGGCCCACTTCCGTTGTAAAGGAACTGCTGGAAAATTCGCTCGACGCCGGCGCTACGGAGATCCGCATCGATGCCGAGAATGCCGGGCGGCGGTTGATCCGCATTCAGGACGACGGCTTGGGCATGCTGCGGGATGATGCACTGCTGGCGTTTGAGCGCCATGCTACCAGCAAGCTTAGCGATGTGAAGGACCTGCTCGCCATCGCGACGCTCGGATTCCGCGGAGAAGCGCTGCCCTCTATCGCATCGGTAAGCCGCCTGCTGCTGGAAACCCGTACGGAGGAAGAGCAGACCGGCACAGCCGTCGAAATTGCCGGCGGTAAACTGCTGCGCTGCGACGAGATTGCGCGCCGCACGGGGACCACCATCACGGTTCGCGATCTCTTCTTTAACGTTCCGGCACGCAAGAAATTCCTGCGGAGCGATCAAACCGAACTCGCCCATATTGGCTCACTCGCCACCCATTACAGCCTGGGACATCCAAACAAGCGCTTCGAACTCTATCACGAAGGGCGGGAACTGCTGAACGTTACGCCGGTTTCGAGCGTCCGGGACCGCGCGTTCCAGGTCTTCGGCTCGGAGATCGTTGCCGATCTGACCGGCATCGGGCCGAAAACCTTCGAAATCCGGCTCCCCCCACCGTATGTACCCCCGCAGAGCCGGAGCGCATTGGCCGAACCCGTGGAACCCGATGTTGCCACGTTCGCCCTTGAAGGGCTGGTCTCCGGACCGCACGTGCAGAAGCTGAACCGCAACTCCGTTTTTCTCTTTGTGAACGGCCGCCTGATCCGGGATCGGGTCCTGCTGCACGCCATCTCGGCGGCATATCACAATCTGATGCC
>JAICVV010000456.1 GCA_025935155.1 Alphaproteobacteria bacterium | reverse complement strand
TCCGCGTTATCTTTCCGCTACGCGTCATCTTGTCGGTCACGATTTCAGCGCGGGGATCGAAGGTGGCGTATTAACGGGCAAATCCCGTGCGCTCCAGGCGCGGTTCTGCGCCTCCACAAATGCACGGACAGCGCTGGGTGAGAGTTGCGGAGCGGATATGGCAACACCCGTGCTAACCGCCGCACCGGCGCTAATGACAGCTGCAACGATTGCGGAGTGTTTCATGCCAGCCCCATTCGCCATATTTGCCGCATTCTGCCTTGCCTGGACCCAACGGTCGACTATGTAGTGACGGAAAGGCGCCCACTCGAATGAAGATTGACGGAAAACACTATCGGACGATCTGGCCCGCCGCCGGCGATGCCGTCGATGTCATCGACCAGACCAGGCTGCCGCACTGTTTTGAAACTGTCACTTTGCGCACCGCAGAAGATTGCGCGCGCGCGATCGGGGAAATGACCGTTCGTGGGGCGCCGCTGATCGGCGCCACCGCCGCCTATGGCATTGCGCTTGCCATGCGCGAGGATGCATCGGACGAAGCGCTCGGCCGCGCCTACGATCTGCTGCTCGCCACGCGGCCCACGGCAGTTAACCTTCATTGGGCGCTGAAGCGTATGCGCGATGCGCTCCGCAATCGGCCACGCGAGCGGCGCGCGGAAATCGCCTGGCAGGAGGCGGCTGCCATTTGCGATGAAGATGCCGAAACCTGCCGCAGCATCGGCGCGCACGGGTTGGAAATCTTGCGTGGGGCGGCGGCGAAAAAGAACGGAATGACGCTCAACATCCTTACGCATTGCAACGCCGGCTGGCTGGCAACGGTGGACTGGGGCACGGCGCTCGCGCCCATTTACGTGGCGCATGACGACGGAATTCCCCTGCATGTCTGGGTGGACGAAACACGGCCGCGCAACCAGGGTGCTTCCCTTACGGCCTTCGAGCTCGGCGCGCACGGCGTGCCGCACACCATCATCGCCGATAATGCGGGAGGCCATTACATGCAAACGGGCGAGGTGGACCTGTGCGTCGTGGGTACCGATCGGGTCACCGCGAATGGCGATGTTGCCAACAAGATCGGCACCTATCTGAAAGCGCTGGCGGCCAAAGACAATGGGGTGCCGTTTTATGTCGCGTTGCCGTCATCGACCATCGACTGGTCGCTCAATTCCGGACGCGAGATTCCGATTGAGGAGCGGCCGCCTGACGAGCTGCTCAAAATGACAGGCCGCCTGGCGGATGGCGGGCTCGCCACGGTGGAAATCGCCGCACCCGGAAGTGCCGGCGCCAATCCTGCCTTCGATGTCACGCCCGCGCGCCTGGTTACCGCATTCATCACAGAACGCGGCGTTTGCGAAGCGAGCGGCGAAGGCCTGCGCTCGCTGTTTCCGGAGCGCCGATGACGCAAGAGGGCGGCTTTCGCCACCCTCTTCCACGCACCCCAAACTGGATCGCGAAAAATGTCTCCGCTGGCCGCGCACCTACCGGAGACTCTGGGACACGATGATCCTGTCCGGATCGAGGGTAGCGCGGTGTCCGGAATGCGAGACAGTTCTCGCGGGCACGGTGTTGCTTGGGCC
>JAICVV010000176.1 GCA_025935155.1 Alphaproteobacteria bacterium | reverse complement strand
GCGCGGGATGGAGGTCATCGACCGCTTGCTTGCCGAACCGGATAACGAGGCGCAGGTGGCGCTGTTGAAGGACCTCTGTGACGTGATGAAGTCGGGTTCGCTGTGCGCATTGGGCGGCTTTGTGCCGTACCCGGTGATGAGTGCACTGCAACATTTTCCGGAGGATTTTCGGCCCCGATGCTAGTGCAGGAAACCGATTACGGCACACCGCCTGCGAATTCCGAAAAGCGGATCACTCTGACAATTGACGGCAAGCCAGTAGAAGTGCCGGAAGGCACCTCCATCATGCGGGCCGCTGCCACGGCAGGCGTGTCCGTCCCGAAATTGTGCGCGACGGATTCGCTCGCCGCGTTCGGCTCCTGCCGAGTCTGTCTGGTGGAAATCGAGGGGCGTCCGGGCACACCGGCCTCCTGCACCACACCTGTCGCGGAAGGCATGAATGTCCGCACGCAAAGCGAGCGGCTGACGAAGCTGCGCCGCGGTGTGGTCGAACTCTACATGTCCGACCATCCCGCGGACTGCAACGGCGCCACCGGTGAATGCGAACTCCATGGCATGGCCGCATCGCTCGGTTTGAACGATATTCGCTATGGCCGCACCGGTGACAATCATCTCGACAACACGACCGATAATTCCAATCCGTATTTCCAGTACGATCCGGCGAAGTGCATCGTGTGTTTCCGCTGCGTGCGCGCCTGCGAAGAGGTGCAAGGGACATTTGCATTGACGGTGGACGGCCGCGGCTTCGACTCGCGTGTCACCGCCAGCGCGGCCGAACCATTCCTGGAATCCGAATGCGTCTCCTGCGGCGCCTGCGTGCAGGCTTGCCCCACGCCGGCGCTGATCGAGAAATCCGTGCTGGAGATGGGCGAGCCCGAAGACTCTACGGTTACCACCTGCGCCTATTGCGGTGTCGGCTGCTCGTTCAAAGTGGAGATGAAGGGCGACCAAGTGGTGCGCATGGTGCCGTGGAAGAATGGCAAGGCGAACCACGGTCATTCCTGTGTGAAGGGCCGCTTCGCCTGGGGCTATGCGAACCACAAGGATCGCATCCTGAAGCCCATGATTCGTGCCAAGATCACCGACCCCTGGCGGGAAGTAAGCTGGGAGGAGGCATTCGCGCACACCGCATCGGAATTCAAGCGCCTGCAACAGAAATACGGCCCGCGTTCGATCGGCGGCATCACCTCGTCGCGCTGCACCAATGAGGAAACCTACATCGTCCAGAAGCTTGTGCGGCATGTGTTCGGCAATAACAACATCGATACCTGCGCACGCGTCTGCCATTCGCCGACCGGCTACGGGTTGAAAACCACGTTGGGCACCTCAGCCGGCACCAACCATTTCGATTCTGTCGAACATTGCGATGTGATGGTGGTGATTGGTGCCAACCCGACGGATGGCCACCCGGTTTTCGCCTCGCGCATGAAAAAGCGGCTGCGTGAAGGGGCGAAGCTCATTGTCATTGATCCGCGGCGCATCGATCTGGTGCGGACGCCGCATGTTGAGGCGGCGTATCACCTGCCGCTCAAGCCCGGCACCAACGTCGCGGTGCTGACCGCAATGGCGCATGTGATCGTCACCGAGGGGCTGGTGAACGAAGCTTTTGTCGCCGAGCGTTGCGATACGGATACGTTTGCGGAATGGAAAACATTCGTCGCAGATCCATCGCGCTCGCCGGAAGCGGTGGAGCAATTCACCGGCGTGCCGGCGGAGGATTTGCGCGAGGCGGCGCGGCTTTATGCGAAGGGTCCAAATTCGGCCTTCTACTATGGTCTTGGCGTCACAGAGCACAGCCAGGGCACCACGGCGGTGATGGCGCTCGCCAATCTCGCCATGGCGACCGGCAACATCGGCCGCGAAGGCACCGGCGTGAATCCCTTGCGCGGACAGAACAACGTGCAGGGCTCGTGCGACATGGGCTCGTTCCCGCACGAATTGTCAGGCTACCGCCACATTTCCGATCCCGCCTTGCGCGCGCTATTCGAAGCCGCGTGGGGCACGCCGCTCGATCCCGAGCCGGGCCTGCGCATTCCCAACATGCTGGACGCCGCCGTCGAAGGCCGCTTCAAGGGCTTGTACATCCAAGGCGAGGACATCCTGCAGTCCGACCCGAACACGCAGCATGTTGCGGCGGGGTTGGCGGCCATGGAATGCGTGGTGGTGCACGATCTGTTTTTGAACGAGACGGCGGACTACGCGCACATCTTCCTTCCAGGCTCCACGTTCCTCGAGAAAGACGGCACCTTCACCAACGCCGAGCGGCGCATCCAGCTGGTGCGCAAGGTGATGGAGCCGAAGACCGGGTACGCCGACTGGGAAGTCACCTTGAAGATCGCGGAAGCGATGGGCGTGCCGATGCCGTATAGCCACCCGTCGCGAGTGATGGACGAGATCGCGGCGCTGACGCCGACTTTCTCCGGCGTCAGTTTCGAGAAACTGGACAAGCTCGGCTCCATCCAGTGGCCCTGCAACGAGGCGGCACCGGAAGGCACGCCGGTGATGCACACGAATGGATTCGTCCGCGGCAAGGGCAATTTCGTGCTCACCGAATACATCCCGACCGACGAGAAGATCGGTCCGCGCTTTCCATTGTTGCTCACCACCGGGCGCATCCTCACCCAATACAATGTGGGGGCGCAGACGCGCCGCACCGCCAACGTGGTGTGGCATAGCGAAGACCGGCTGGAGATTCACCCGCATGACGCGGAAGAGCGCGGCATTTGCGATGGCGATTGGGTGAAGCTGGCAAGCCGCGCAGGCGCCACCTCGCTTCGCGCGCTGGTGACCGACCGGGTAGCACCGGGCGTGGTGTACACGACATTCCACCATCCCGACACGCAGGCGAATGTGGTGACCACCGAGTATTCCGACTGGGCGACCAGCTGCCCAGAATACAAGGTGACGGCGGTGCAGGTGTCGCCTTCGAATGGACCGACGGACTGGCAGCGCGAATACACGCAGATGAGCGAGCAAACACGAAAGGTTGCGGTGCCGGTCGCTGCCGCGGAATGATGCGCAAGCCTGCCGTTCGCGTCCGCCGTTCTCTCGTTCGCCAGGACGGCGCTACATGCGGCGAACGCGCCATTCCCGAAGAGGCGCCCATTGCCTTCACCTATGACCGGCAGACTTACGCCGTGATGATGGCAAGCCCCGCAGACCTCAAAGACTTCGCCTACGGCTTCTCCTTCACCGAGGGGATCATTACGCGGGTCAGCGACATTGCTGAATTGGAAGTTGTCGAGCTCGACAAAGGCGTCGAGCTGCGGATGAGGTTACGGGAACATCGCAAAGCGAAGCTGGAAGGCCGCGCGCGGCGCTTTGCCGGACCTGCGGGATGCGGTTTGTGCGGCATCGAAAGTCTGGAAGAAGCGGTAGCGCAGCCGCCAATCCTCACATCCAAATTGAAGGTCGATTCCGATACCGTGTTCCGAGCCATGGCCGGACTGCGCAACCACCAGCCGGTAAATGCGGAAACCCGCGGCGTGCATGCGGCGGGGTTCTGGTCGCTGCAGAAGAACGGCTTTGTCGCAGTGCGCGAGGATGTCGGCCGTCATAATGCCCTGGACAAATTGGCCGGCGCGCTCCTCCAGGTACATGCAAACCCTGCAGACGGATTCCTTGCGCTCACCAGCCGGGTTTCCATCGAACTGGTGCAAAAAGCGGCGATGCTCGGCTGTCCGTTGTTGGCCGCGATCTCCGTGCCCACCGCGCTGGCGCTGAAAATTGCCGACGTAGCAGGCCTTACACTTGCCGCTATCGCACGCGATGACAGTTTCGAAGTCTTTACCCGTCCTGAACGTATTGCGGTGCCCGCGCATGTCTGACGAACACACCATGTCGATAGATGAAAAGCTGGTCTACATGGCAAACCAGATTGCCGATTTTTTCCGGGCGCAGGGCGAAGCGCGCTCCGTGCCGGCGATTGCCGATCACCTCAACAAGTTCTGGGATCCGGTGATGCGCGAGGATTTTTTGCGGATCGCGCAAAGCGCCGACGCGAACCTGCATGACCTCGTGCGCAAAGCGCTTCCGCTCATTCGTGTACCGGTGGCCGGCGCACAATACATCAAGGACAAACTTCCCTCTCCCCCTCCGGGGGATAGGGACACAGGGTGAGGGGCATCGGGAATTCAGAAGCCAGAAATCGGAAGTCAGAAGCGCGCAACAGCGTGCGCTCCGATCTCTGAGTTCTGATCTCCGACTTTGCAATCCCCCTCACCCCAGCCCCTCTCCCCCGGAGGGCGAGAGGGGAGCGTTGTTGAAAGCGCCGGAGCGCGCCAGCTCCTCGGCGCGGGCGAGATCGTCGCGCGTGTTGATGTTGAAGAAGGCATGCTCGTCTCCGCGGATCAGGCATATCTCTCCGCGTAGCGCTTCCATCGCACTCTGAAGGCTTCGCAATCGTCCCGCTTCTACGCCTTCGCGCAGCGGCTCGAGGCTATCCTGGGGCCACACCGCGCAGACACCGTGCAGCCGTTCCCCATCATGCGCGAACACTGGCGTCTCATGCGCGTGGGCCATGAGCTGTCGGACTAGATCGCGGGGCACGAACGGAGCATCACAGGGAAACGTCGCCAGCCATCCGCCGTCCGGGAGAGCCCGCAGCCATTCGAGGCCCGCGATCACACCCGCAAGTGGCCCCGCACGATCTGGAAGTGGATCGAACAGCAACGGGTAGTCCCGGTAGCGCTCCGCAAATGTTTCGGCGCTGGTTTGCGGCACATTGAGCGTCAGACGGGAAACCTGCGGCGCAACCCGGCCGATTACCGCATCGAGCAGCGTGCTTCCGGCGAACGGCAGCAGCGCCTTCTCGCCGCCAATGCGTGTTGCCGCTCCCCCGGCAAGGATAACTCCGGCAACCCGTTGAAGGCTCATGCCTGCTGCGCGCGAAGAAAATCGAGTACTGCCTGTTTGTAGACTTTGTCGCCGACCGTGAGCATATGGTCGCGTTTTGGGACACTTACCGCACGGCCGTTTCCCAAAACGGCTGCAAGCGGCTGCGCCGGACCCGAAACATCATCCGTTTCCCCGCACACCACCAGAGCGGGCGTGGCGATGGAAACTAGCGCGCTGCGCTCCAGGTTGAAGCGCGGCGCGCGCATGCAGGCGGCCAGCGCAGTGCGATCCTTGCCGGCTTGCGC
>JAICVV010000245.1 GCA_025935155.1 Alphaproteobacteria bacterium | reverse complement strand
GACATTGGCATTTGCGGCGCACGCTCTATTCTCCCCCCGATGATCATCTCCTTCAGACATAACTTCATCTATTTTCGCCCCAAAAAGACCGCTAGCAGCACGATTGTGGAGGTACTGCGCCCGTGCCTTGGCGACGGCGACATTTCGCGGGGAAAAGATATCCCGGAGCATCCCGAGGTTCACGGCCGGACACATCTGACAGCTGCAGAAATCAAACAGGTGGTTCCTACAGAATTCTGGGATCGCGCTTTCAAATTCGCGTCGGAGCGGCATCCTTATGAAAAGGCAGTTTCGCTTGCGTATTTCCAACTGGGCAAACAACAGCAACGGCGGCAGAAGACGCCCGATCGAGCAGTATCCCGTTTCGGGCGCGTGCTGGAACGCGTGGTGCGCGAAGGAGAATACAGGGGATTTCAGTATTACAGCATCGATGGCCATGTCGTAGCGGACGCCTTCATACGCCTTGAATACCTGGAAACCGATCTCAGGCGTGTAGCGGATCGCGTTGGAATCACGGCTCCGCCAGAATTGCCGCGGCGGAAAGCCGTCTACCGACTGGATGCCAGGCCTGCGCGCGAGATCCTGTCGGAAGAGCAAAGGCACCTCATTTTTACATGGTGCCGGGAAGAATTTGAATTATTCGATTATGAGCGTTGAGCACCCCTTGCCTTGTGCCCGCAAGGCTGCGGACGCTAAATTGCCATGGGCTTGCCCATTTCCGCGCCGAACGGACCATGATGATCGCGAATAAAGTGAAGCTGGTTATCTGGGATCTGGACGATACGTTCTGGACCGGCACGCTTCTCGAAGGCGGCATGACGGCAATCCCCCGTAATGCGGCGATGGTGAAGGAACTCTCCTGCCGCGGCATCGTGAATTCAATCTGCTCGAAGAATGAGTACGAAGGAGCGAAAGCGGCGCTGGCAGACCTCGGAATCTGGGATCATTTCGTGTTCCCGCACATCGCCTTCAGCCCAAAGGGCCAAGCCATCGCGAACATGCTGGAAGGCGCGGGCCTGCGCGCGGAGAACACGTTGTTCATCGACGACAATCCCGCAAACCTTGAAGAGGTGAAATTCTTCAATCCCGGGATCATGACAGCACATCCGGCGGAGGTTCTCGACGCGTTGCTCGACCACCCGCATTGCGCCGGTAAGCCGGATCCGGAACTCACGCGTCTCAAGCAGTACCAGTTTCTGCAGCGCAAGGTGGAGGAGAAAGGCGCGAGCGCGCTTTCGAACGAAGAGTTCCTGCGCGCCAGCAACATCCGGATAGAAATCGACCGCGACATCGAGGCGAATTTCGACCGCGTCGTGGAACTGATCAACCGCACCAACCAGCTGAACTACACCAAAAAACGGCTGAATACGGACGGCGACATTCGGGAATTTCGCAGGCTGCTGGGGCGCTTCGGGCATCAGTCCGGCTGCATCCGTGCCAGGGACAATTACGGCGATTATGGGTTGATCGGCTTCTTTCTGATGAAAAAGCGGCCGAACAACACGCGGCTGATCCAGTTCGTGTTTTCCTGCCGCACCATGAACATGGGCATCGAACAGTACATTTACGAAATGCTTGATCGGCCAGACATCGAGATTGCGCCGCCGGTTTCCTACGGCCTCGATACGCACGCGGAGATCGACTGGATCAACGCGGGCGACCGCGACGACGCCGGCATTTCACCGATCGCGAAAAACTGGAAGCTGGTGCTGCTGGGCGGTTGCGACCTGCTGCAGCTCGCCAGTTATTGCAGCACCGACCGGCTGGAATTCGTCAACCGCATGCGCGGCGATGTGAAGGTGCGATACGACGATCCGGGTTTCATTCTCAGCGATCGTGCTGCGTTAAAGGCGCACGATCATCTGCTGCCGTGCTGGAATTACGAAGATGCCGTAAATTTCGACAACGGCATCGCTTCGGCCCGGCTGATCCTGCTGTGCATGGGTGCCGCGATGAACGGCCGCTATTACCGCATTCGCGACGCAGCGCAGGTGCGCATGCCGAACGCCTGGGCGAAGCATGTGCAGGAGAAGGACCCGCAATGGTTTGCAGAAAACTTCCGCCCGCTTGAACTGGACGACGATGCCCGCCTGAAACTAATCCTGGACTCTTTCGACGCGGTGGCAGCGCGCCGGGATCCGGAGGCGCATGTCTTTATCATCGGCACCTACACAAAGGGGCTGGGGGAAAATTCCGCCGGGCGCCGCGGGCCGATCAACGAAGCCTACCGGCGGTATTGTGAATCGCAGCCGGGCTTTCACTATTTCGATCTCGACGCCGTTCTGCCGCCCGAACAACTGGTGGACAACCGCCACTTCAGTCCACTCGGTTACTATGCGCTTGCGCGGCATATCCTTGCGGCCGCGGGTGGACTGGAAGAGGCGACGGATACCGGCGTGCCGCTGCTCTCTGCGGCCGCCGCCTAGCGGCTTTGCGCCGAACGGCTTTGATTTCACCGTAATGACGCGGTAACCAACGCCATCTGCTTCGCCGACTCATTTTTGGATTCGAAGAACCGGCATGTCGCAGTTTCTGTCCGCCGGCGCGATCCTGCTGTCCACGCTGATCTTCCTCACCGGCCAGGGGCTGACAGGAACCCTGTTGCCTGTGCGCGGGCATCTGGCGCACTTTTCGGATTTCGCCATCGGCCTGATCGGTTCGGCCTATTACGTTGGTTTCATCGTCGGCTGCTTTGCGGGACCGCGGCTGCTGGCGCGCGTTGGCCATAGCCGCACCTTTGCGGCGGCCGCCGGCCTCGCGGCGGCCATCGTTCTGATGATGTCTCTGGCGGTGAACGAAACGGCGTGGATCGTTCTCCGCGGCTTCTTCGGCTTCGCCGCGGCGAACGTCTACATGGTGATCGAGAGCTGGCTGAATGACCGCGCCAGCAACGCCACGCGCGGGCGCATCTTCGCCGCGTATCTGCTGGTGAATTTCACCGGGCTGATCGTTGGCCAGTGGACGTTCATCGCCGGCCGGCCGCTGAGCCAGACGCTGTTCATTCTTGCCGCCATTTTCTACGCGTTGTGCCTCATTCCGCTGGGCCTGACGCGCACACCCCAGCCGCATGCCGTGGCGGTGCCAGTGCTACGGCCCGCGCGCATGTTCGCCATCTCGCCCATCGGCGTGGCGGGTTGCGTTGCGGTGGGGTTCGCCAACGCGGCCTGCTGGACCTTCCTGCCCGTTTACGCCCACGACCAGCATCTCACGCGCGGGCTGCTGTCCGGGTTCATGAGCGCGTTTACTGTGGGAGGTGCGCTGATCCAGCTGCCAGTGGGACGATTGTCGGATCGCATGGATCGCCGCGTGATCATCGCCGCCGCCTCGCTCTGCGCCGCCGCTCTCGGCATCGCCATGTGGTATTTCGGCGGACGGAGTCCGGCCGCGACGCTTGCGATTGTAACCCTGTTCGGCATGGCCGCCCTGCCGATCTATGGCCTCTCCGTCGCGCACGCCAACGACAAGCTGCCGCGCGAAATGTTTGTGGAGGCTTCCGCCACGCTGCTTCTGATCAATGCCGCCGCCTCGGTGGCCGGGCCGGTGATCGCCGCCTCGATAACAGATCGCTTCGGCATGCCGGCCCTGTTTCTCTACACGGCCGCGGTGCACATTGGGCTTGCGGTCTTCACCTTAGGCCGCATCCGCACCATTGCTTCCCCGCCGCATAGCGAACGCTACGCGCCGATGCCGGCGCAGGCCTCGCCCGCGGCCCTCGAACTCGATCCCCGCGGCGAACGGGTTGAATAGTCGCGAGCTGCGTAAGCATCCTTTGCGCTTCCGGCCCGTCACTGTACTACAAGCTCCAAAATGACGCCGCCGCGGAGCAAAGCGTGGACCGAATCGTAGTGGATCAGGACGTACTGGGCGGCAAGCCGGTAGTGCAGGGCACCCGACTGGCCGTGGAATTCATCATTGGACTGCTGGCGGATGGCTGGAGCTAAGCAGACGTGCTCTCCAATTACCCTGGCCTCACGCATGAGGACATTGCGGCGTGCCTGGCCTATGCGCGCGACGTGCTGAGTAGCGAACGCGTTTTTTCGACGGCAGCCGAATAGCGGATGCGCTGCTAGCCTCCGCATG
>JAICVV010000224.1 GCA_025935155.1 Alphaproteobacteria bacterium | reverse complement strand
TACGGTATCCCAGATGATCGGCATCGTTCTCGTTACCCATGGCAGACTTGCGCAGGAAATCATCGCGGCCATGGAACACATGGTCGGCCCGCAGCCGCAGCTCCGCGCTGTCTGCATCGGCCCGGAAGACGACGTGGAGCGACGCCAGCGCGAAATCGCGGCTGCCGCGCATTCGGTCGACACCGGTAGCGGCACGGTTCTCGTCACTGACATGTATGGCGGCACGCCCTGCAATCTCGCACTTACCCTTCTGCAGCGCGGCAGAATCGAAGTTCTGGCGGGCGCGAATCTCCCCAGCCTCATCAAGCTGGTTGATATCCGCGGAAAGCTCCCCCTCGAACAGGCGGTGAAGGAATCGATCGACGCAGGCCGCAAGTACATGCGTGCCGGCTCCGCCGATCTTGCGCCTGGGCCGAAAGCGTGAGCGAGCGAATCGCCGCTCCGGCCTTCATTCTGAACAAGCTTGGCCTCCATGCGCGGGCGGCCGCGAAGCTGGTGGAAGCCGCAGCGCGTTTTCAGTCCACCATCGAGATCAAGAAGGGCGACGAAACGGTGGACGCACGTTCCATCCTTGGCCTGATGATGCTGAACGCGCGCATCGGAAGCCAGATCGAAGTGGTTGTGGAAGGCAGCGACGCGCAGGAAGCGATGTCCGCCGTGCTCGCCCTCATTCATGCGAAATTCGGCGAGGATTAGGAATTATTGTTCGATCTTGAATCGATCCCCTCCAACGTCATCGCCCGCTTTATGCGGGCGACCCATTTTCTTTTTCAATGGGTCACCTGGATCGCGCTGTTCCGCGCGACCGGGTGATGACAATCTTCTTGTTCGAAAAATCACCATCTAGCGTTCGCGGGTACCGTCTGTTTCACCTGCGAAGAGCAAGCGTTGGCGCTGTTCGGCGCCGCCGGTGCTGGCGGTGGAATACTGAGCGGCGAATTGCGCCACGGGCTGGGCATCCGGAAACATCCATTGAAGCGGGTCCGATCCCGCCTGGCTGCGGAAAGCAAACTCTTCGGTGTCCGCAATCTGAACGGCCGGTACCGCTGGCCTTGGGGCTGCTTCACGCGACGGCGGAATGCTCCAGAGCGCAGCAACCATAAGGCCCGAAGCCGCAACCGTGATCCCTGCGGTTCGCCAGTCGCGTCGCCGCCGGGCAACGCTATCGGCTTGCGCCAGAACGCGCTCCGCGAAATCCGGACTGAAATGTAGCCTCTCGGAACTTTGTTCGGTCATTCCACATCTCCCGCAAGCAGAAGCGCCCGCAGATTCTCCCGCGCCCGATGAAGCCGCGATTTTACCGCAGGCACGCTGGACTTCGACAGCCGCGCCACCTCTTCATAGCTGCGTGGCGCTTCCAGCGACAGGCGCAATGTCTCCCTTTGCGGTGGCGGCAGTTGTCCGATCTTTTCTTCCATGGCAGCAAAGTGGTCCGCTTGCGGCTCAACAATCGCCATCGTTTCGTGCGATGATTCGAAGGCCGTGAACAGGCGCCGCCAGCCAGTGCGGGCGCGGAGATGATCGCGGCAGACGTTCCGCGCAATCTGAAATAGCCAGCCCTCGAAGCGCTCCGGCGCGCGCAGCCGCGGTAACGACAGCACCATTTTCACGAAGATCGTCTGGCACAGGTCTTCGTGATGCGCATCATCCTTCGTCTGCGCGATCACAAAGCGCGCGATCCGTTGCTGGTACTGCACAATCAACTGTTCCATCGCGCGGCGATTACCGCTGCCGGCCTGCGCAATCAACGCAAGCGTCTCGGCCGGCAGCAGTTCGTGCGAGGGCACTGGGTGAGCTTCAGTTATCCGCATTACCCATATCGTTGCCCGATCCCATCAGGCCGCGAATCTGGTTGTGCAGCGAGCGCAATTTGCGATGCATGTCGGCGAGCTTCTTCACCTGCTCCGCTGTCAGCACATTGCGGACAGCCACAGCCGTGTTGGCCATGTTCTCCGTCAGCGCCGCTTCGGCGCGCGCCGCCTGGTCGACCAGCGGCTTGAGGTCAGACGGGCTGACGCTCCCCTGCCCCAAAAGCTTCGCCGCGAACTGCTCGTGAATGCTTTGCAGCTGCGCGTGCAGCGATTCCATCTGGGCCTTGTTGGAATTCAGGATCAGCTGAACCTGCTGTTGCTGCGCCGGCGTGAGATTGGCGGAGCTCAGCAGCATCAGGAACGGCGAGCCATGCATCCCCTCCATGCCTCCCATGCCGTGATGGCCGAAGCCGGCCATTGCCATGGGGTCGGCGGCGGCGGTGGTCGGGGCGGCAAAAGGCAGGGCGCAAAGAAGACCGGCGGAAAGGGCGGTGATGACGAGTTTGTGAGACATGGTGTTCACTCCGGCTCAGGCTGGTTGCATCTCAAGGACGGCGCGGCTGGCCAAAAGTTTCGCAGGCCAAACCAAAAGTTCCGCCATCGCGCATTGTGCCATCGCGCATTGTAATGCCTTTTCGGTTGCGCGAACGGTCCAGCCAAGCAAATCTGCGCTCCGCGAACTTGCGGGGTGAAGGGTGATGCCAGCGAAACTGCCCATCTGGGGCGCCGCAGCCATTGTGGTGCTCACGCTCCTTCTGGCCTGGGCGATTATTCCCAACCTGCACCCCACGCCGAAGGACGAGGCAGTCGCCGACCAGTTCCCCAACGATCAATTCCCTTCGACCTACAAGCCGCTGCCGTCGCGGCCCACCATAATCCGTGGCGCCACCATTCTCACCGGCACTGATCGCGAACTGGCGAACGCGTCCATCCTCCTGCAGAACGGCAAGATCGCCGCCATCGGGGCGAAAGTGCCGGAGCCGCCAAATTCGGTGGTAATCAATGGTAAGGGCAAGTTCGTCACGCCCGGAATCATCGACATTCATTCGCATCTGGGCGTCTATCCCTCACCCTCCAATGAGGCGACGCAGGATGGCAACGAGGCGACCAAGCCCACCACGCCGGAAGTTCGCAGCGAAAATTCCGTGTGGCCGCAGGATCCCGGATTCACGCGCGCGCTCGCCGGTGGCGTGACGGTGATGGAGATTCTTCCTGGTTCGGCCAATTTGATCGGGGGCCGCTCGGTGGTGCTAAAGAACGTGCCATCGGTCACCACGCAGGGCATGAAATTTCCGGGTGCGCCGTACGATCTGAAAATGGCGTGCGGTGAAAATCCCAAACGCGTTTACGGCGAAAAGGGTGGCCCGCAAACCCAGATGGGCAATATCGCCGGCTATCGCGCGGCGTTCGAAAAGGCGGCGGAGTATCGCGACAAGTGGCGCAAGTACTGGAAGTCCAAAGGCGGCGACAAGCCGGATCGCGACATCGGCATGGAAACTTTGGCGCTGGTGCTCGACAAGAAAATTCCGGTGCAGATGCATTGCTACCGGGGCGACCAGATGGCCACTATGATCGACGTCGCGAAAGAGTTCGGCTTCCGCATCGCCGCCTTTCACCACGCTACCGAAGCCTACAAAGTCGCCGATCTTCTAAAGAAGAACGGCATTTGTGCGGTGATGTGGGCTGATTGGTGGGGCTTCAAGATGGAAGCCTATGACGCGGTGCCTGAAGGCCTTGCCATGGTGGATCATGCCGGCGCCTGCGCCATGATCCACTCCGACGATCCCATTGGTATTCAGCGGCTTAATCAGGAAGTCGCCAAGGCGATGGCGGCGGGCCGGCGCATGGGTTACCGCATCGCGCGCGCACATGCCGTCAGCTGGATGACGCGCAATCCGGCCTATGCGCTCGGTATCCTCAACCAGACCGGCACGCTGGAAAAGGGCAAGATGGCCGATGTGGTGATGTGGGACACCGATCCGCTGAGCGTTTACGCGCATGCGGAAAAAGTCTTCATCGATGGCGCGCTGCTCTATGACCGCGACAATCCGAAGATCAGTCCGCGAACCGATTTCGAACTGGGTCAGGAAGCCAACGGCAGCACAGGCGGAGCGGGACAATGAGGAAACCCCCTGCTTCCCAAACTCCGTCATCGCCCGCTTTAGCCGCCTTCGCCAAGGCTACGGCGCGCCTTACGTGTTCCTTGCCACGCCGAAGCTTTAGCGGAGGCGGGTGCGGGCGACCCAATTTTCTTTCTGCTGAAAAATGGGTTGCCCGGACAAGCCGGGCAATGACGCTCCTTGCGATTGGCATGGGAGCAATGCCATCCATTGCGTTCGCGCAACCGGCAAACGCGCCGCGCAATTTGCAACCGGCAACGCCCGTGGCCGCACCGGCGCGCACGCAGAGTACGATGGCCGCGAAGCCACTGGCCGCAGGTGGACCGGCAATACTCATCCAGCATGGTCATCTCTACACCGCCGGTGCGGCGGGCACG
>JAICVV010000017.1 GCA_025935155.1 Alphaproteobacteria bacterium | reverse complement strand
TAAGCAGTTCGGCGTCGGTCTCTCTTTCACGCCAGTGGTTCTGAGCGAGAACCGGATTTCGCTTCAGATCTCCACCGAGGTGAGCGAGCTCACCAATACCGGCGCCTTCACACTCGCTGCGACCACTTCGGTCGATCCCACGACCGGCCAGACGGTGACCGCTCCAGGCCTCACGATTCCGGCACTGAATGTCCGCCGGGCTCAGACAACCATCGAGCTGCCGTCCGGCGGCAGTTTCGCGATCGCCGGTCTGCTGCAGCAAACAAACAAGCAGGTGATCGACGAGTTTCCGGGCTTGGCCAATATGCCGGTTTTGGGCGCGCTCTTCCGCAGCCGCGATTACCAGAACAATGAAACCGAGCTGGTGGTGCTGGTCAGCGCTTATCTGGTGCGGCCAACAAGCGAGAAACGTCTGGCTGCTCCAACAGACAGCTTCGTCCCGCCGAGCGATGTGGACACCATCCTTTCCGGCCGCCTCAATGTTCAACATCCGCCGGTTGCAGAGCCCCTGAAATCGGCGGCCAACACCCAAAACGGCTTTATCGTCCAGTAAGGAAACCTGCTCATGCGAAAAGAACTGACCCGCTTCGCCGCTCTCGCCGCAGTGCTCCTTGCCGGAAGCTGCGCCGCTCCGGGCGGCAGCGACATGGCGGCGCCGCCAACCATCGATCCGGCGAAGCTCCATCCCATTACCGTGCAGCCGGATTATCATTCTGTGCGCATCGCTTTTGGCGGTCCCGGCGGGATGACAGCGGAAGACACAGCCAAGCTGCAGCGCGTCGCCGATGAATATCTCGCGCGTGGCGATGGCTCGATCAGCATCTCTGCGCCGGAAGGGCCGGATTCACAGGACGCAATTTCCTTCTTCGGGGAGCGGCTTGCCGCAACCGGCGTTCCGCGCGGGCGAATTCTGGTGGGCACACATCCGGTCACAGATGGGGATCGCCGGGTCGAAATCGGGTTCGTTGCCTACGAGGCGCACACCGCGCCGTGCGGCAACTGGTCGGACGATGTCACCGACACGGAGACCAATCTTCCGCGGCTCGATTTCGGTTGCTCGGTTCAGCACAACATCGCCGCGATGGTCGCCAATCCGCGCGATCTCGACGAATCGCGGCAGCTCGACGATGCGCCGGACGCTGCGCGACGCGCGACCGTTCTTGGGCATTACGAGAAGGGCGAAGTGACCCAGGCTAACAAGAAGACGTCGGATCAGGGCAGTGAACAATCGGGCATCAGCTCGGATATCCAATAGGCGAAGCGATGACGAAGCTACAAGGATCGGCTGACGAACAGTTCGGTGCCGCGCCACACGAGCGGCCGGTGCCGCGCATTTCGATTCAGGCATTCTGCGAGTTCCCTGATACGGGTGCTGCGCTTCAACGCGCAGGCGCCGATCGCCGGCTTTCCAAGGCGCACCTCACCGTCCAGCTGGGAGGCGTGCAGGCGGCTGTGGAATATCACAAAGGTCAGATCACGCCGAACTTGCTGATCGTGGAAACGCGGCTTCAGGACAAGGATGCGCTCGAAGAAATCGATCGCCTCGCCGAGGTGTGCGATCCGTCGAGCAAGGTTATCGTGATCGGCCGCGTCAACGATGTGGAGCTCTATCGCGAGCTGATGCGGCGGGGCGTCAGCGAGTATCTCGTCGCACCGCTTAATCCGTTGCACGTCATAGAGGTGATTTCGGGCCTCTATCTGAACCCCGACGCGCGTGCGGTTGGCCGTGTGGTGAGTTTCATCGGTTGCCGTGGAGGCGCAGGCAGCTCAACTCTTTCGCACAACGTCGGCTGGACCATTGCAGAGCGCCTCAAGATCAACACAACGATTGCGGATTTCGATCTGGCATTTGGCACAGCGGGCCTGAACTTCAATGAAGAGCCGGGGCAGGGAATTGCGGAAGCGCTTTCTGCGCCGGAACGCCTGGATGACGTCTTGCTCGACAGACTCTTGCTTAAGACGACCGACCGCCTATCGCTGTTCGCGGCGCCCGCAATCATGGATCGTGAGCTCGAAACCGATCCTGCGGCTGTCGAGTCCGTCATCGATGTGGTGCGTCAATCGACTCCCTGTGTGGTACTCGATCTGCCGCATCAATGGACTCCGTGGGTGCGGCAGACCGTGCTTGCGTCCGATGAAATCGTGATCGTGGCCACGCCGGATCTTCCGAGCGTGCGCATGGCCAAGGCGCTCGCCGACCTTGTGAAGCAAAACCGCCCGAACGATCCGCCGCCAAAACTGGTGATGAATCAGGTTGGGGTGCCCAAGCGGCCGGAAATTCCCGTGAAAGATTTCGGATCCACCGTTGGGCTCACGCCCGCAGTCATTTTCCCATTCGAGCCGCAACTCTACGGCGCGGCGGCGAACAACGGACAGATGCTGATCGAGCTTCAGCCGAAATCGGCTACGGCGGAAGCCATTATGCGCCTGGCTCAGATGGTCACCGGCCGGGCAGCGCCAGCGGAAGAGAAAACCGTTTCTCCGTTTCTCTCTATCCTGACGGGCCGGAAGCAGGCATAGCAGATGTTCGGAAGACGCTCCGCAGCAGCGGATCTGCCGCGCAATACGCCGCCTCCGCGTGTCGAGCCGGTGCCTGGAAAAATCTCCAGCTCGCCGCAAGCCGTAGAAGGGGGGGGCGCTCCGCGGCCGCAATCCAACCCTGCTGCGCCGCCACCGCCGCCGAAGCCGGCATCGCGAATTCCAGACCAGCGTTCGGATGACTACTACCAGATCAAGACGACGATCTTCAATGCACTGATCGACACGATCGATCTGGCCCAGCTGGCTCAGCTCGATTCCGATTCGGCGCGCGAAGAAATCCGCGACATCGTCAACGAAATCATCTCGATCAAAGCTGTTGTTATGTCGATTGCGGAGCAGGAACATCTGCTCCAGGACATTTGCAACGACGTGCTCGGCTACGGCCCCCTCGAACCGTTGCTCGCGCGCGATGACATTGCCGATATCATGGTCAATGGTTCCGGCCGCGTCTTCATCGAAGTCGGCGGCAAGGTACATCTCACCAGCATCCGCTTCCGTGACAATGCGCAGCTGATGAACATTTGCCAGCGTATCGTGAGCCAGGTTGGCCGCCGGGTCGACGAATCCTCCCCTATCTGCGACGCGCGTCTGCTCGATGGTTCTCGCGTAAACGTCATCGCACCGCCGCTGTCGCTGGACGGCCCTACTCTCACGATCCGCAAGTTCAAAAAAGACAAGCTGCGGATGGACGATCTAGTCCGCTTTGGATCGATCAGCCCCGCTGGGGCCCGAGTGCTGGCCGTCATCGGCCGCTCGCGTTGCAATGTCCTGATTTCCGGCGGCACGGGTTCGGGCAAGACGACTTTGCTGAATTGCATGACCGCATTCATTGATGCCGACGAGCGCATCATAACCTGCGAAGACGCTGCCGAACTTCAGCTGCAGCAGCCGCATGTCGTGCGGCTGGAAACACGTCCGGCCAACCTCGAAGGGCAGGGCCTGATCACCATGCGCGATCTGGTCAAGAACTGTCTGCGTATGCGGCCTGAGCGCATCATCGTGGGCGAAGTCCGCGGACCCGAGGCGTTCGATCTTCTGCAGGCCATGAACACCGGCCATGACGGTTCCATGGGCACGTTGCACGCCAACAGCCCGCGCGAGGCCATGACGCGTCTCGAATCGATGATCACAATGGGCGGTTACGCGCTGCCCGTCCGCACCATCCGCGAGATGATCGTCGGTTCGCTGGACGTGATCGTGCAAGCGGAGCGTATGCGCGACGGCTCGCGTCGAATTACAAAAATCACCGAAATCGTGGGCACCGAAGGGGATGTGGTCATCACGCAGGATCTGATGAATTTCGAGGTCAGCGGTGAGGACGACACAGGCCGCATGACTGGCAAGCATGTCGGCACAGGCATCGTGCGGCCTTCATTCTGGGAGCGCGCCCGCTATTTCGGCATGGAACGCGAGCTTGCAGAAGCCCTCGACGAACTTCAGCAGTGAGGGGAGAATGGGAACCATAGCATATTTCATCACGGCCGCGTTCCTGGTGCTTGGGTTAGGCGGGATCGCCTACACGTTCGTCGCACCGTCCCCAGAAACCTCCAAGAAGCGGCTGGCGGCCGCAATCGGGGGAGCTTCCGTTGCCGTAACCGGCCGGACGGTGCAGGATTCAACCCAGCAGCGCCGCAAGAACATAACCGCGCTCCTCAAGGATCTGGAGAAGCAGCAGGCGGCGAAGAAACAGCGTCCGACACTACGGCGCCGCCTTGAGCAGGCGGGCCTTGAAATCACGCCCCGAACCTTCTGGATCGCGTCGGGCATGGCGGCGGCTGTTGCTTTGGTCCTCTGTGCCGTTACGCGGCAATCTCCCATCGCGGATGCACTGGTGCCGTTTGTGGTCGGCCTCGGTCTTCCGCGCTGGGTGCTGGCGTTCCTCCGAAAGCGCCGGCTGAAAAAGTTCACGGCGGAATTCGCAAACGCGATCGATGCAATCGTCCGAAGCGTGCGCTCCGGTCTGCCCACCACCGAAGCGCTAAAGATCGTGGCGCGAGAGGCTCCTCAGCCCGTCGGCGGCGAGTTCTACAAGCTGGTGGAAAGTCTCAGAGTGGGCGTCACGCTCGAGCAGGCGCTGAAGCGGATGTACGAGGCGACGCCCACGGCGGAAGTGAGTTTTTTCGGAATCGTGATGACGATTCAATCCAAATCCGGCGGCAACCTTTCCGAAGCATTGAGCAACCTTTCGGGCGTATTGCGCGATCGCAAGCGCCTGCGCGACAAAATTAGGGCCATGTCGTCGGAGGCGAAGGCTTCCGCGATGATTATCGGCTCGCTTCCTGTGGTCGTCATGACGCTCATCTATTTCAGCACGCCGGCATACATCAAATTGCTGTTCACCGAACGGATGGGCAATGTCATGCTCGCCGGCTGCGTAATCTGGATGGGCCTGGGCATTGCCGTCATGAAAAAGATGATCAGCTTCAAGCACTGAGGGTTCGCAATCATGAGCACAGATGTCGGCGTTCTGAACATGTTTTTCGACCGGGATTTCCTGGTGATGATGTTCGTCGGCGTCTTTGCCTTCGCCACGATCGTAACGTTGGGCCTGCCACTGCTCGAACGGCAGACGCTCGGAACCCGCATCAAGGCCGTCGCAGAGCGGCGAGAAGAGCTGCGCCTGAAACATCACGCGGCGCTCAGCAAGCGCAACGTGCTGCGCGCCGAGCCGGTTACATTCATGAAGCAGACGCTCGACAAGCTGAACCTGTCGAAAATTCTCGAATCGGCGAATACGAAGGAGCGGCTGATGCAGGCGGGCTACCGCGGGCAGGCGCCGCTTACGACGTTTATGTTCTTCCGTTTTGTGATGCCATTTATCCTGTTCCTTGCGGCGCTCTTCTATGTTTTCGTCGTGCTCCATCTTTCCTGGCACGGCTGGCAGAAGTTCCTGGCCGCGCTGGGCACGGCCCTGCTTGGCTACTATGTGCCTGACCTGTTTCTTTCCAACCGCATTGCGAGGCGGCGCGAATCCATCATGCGTGCCTTTCCGGACGCGCTCGATCTATTGCTGATCTGCGTGGAATCGGGAATGTCTATCGAAATGGCTTTCACGCGCGTGGCTACGGAAGTTGGCACGCAATCTGCTGAACTTGCCGAGGAGTTCGGGCTGACAACTGCCGAGCTTTCGTATCTGCCGGATCGCCGGCAGGCATTCGACAATCTGGCCAAGCGCTGTGGACATCCGGGAGTGAAGGCGATTGCCGGCGCCCTCAATCAGGCCGAAAAATACGGCACTCCGCTCGGATCGGCCCTCCGCGTTTGCGCGCAGGAAAATCGCGAAACGCGCATGTCGGAAGCTGAAAAGAAAGCCGCCGCGCTTCCGGCAAAGCTCACCGTTCCGATGATCGTGTTCTTTCTGCCCTGCCTGTTCGTGGTGATCATGGGGCCAGCCATCATCAAAACGATGCAAACGCTGCATTGACCGCCAGCAAATCGCCGGCCGCGGTGTTATGCAATTCTGTGTTGAAAGACGATTGACTTCGATCGTTCGCGCTTAGTCGTCCGTACGTAGCGCGGGTAAATCGGGCATCTTCTCTTTCTCTGCCGTGACCGGTTTCTTTCGTTCCATGGAAGCGATCGTTTTGCTGCCGGCCTTGACCTTTTGAACGGAAGCGGCGCGGGTGCGTTTCGGCGCAACCGGCATGGCAGCAGATTTCGCCTCTTGATCTCTGACGGGATTGGACTGAATTGCCGCCACATTTGGAGTGATTGCGCGCGGTTCCGTCCTTGCTGCCCGATCCGGCGAAACGGGGTTGCCCCGCATTGCCGGAGTGCTTTGGACTGGCGTATCGCTCGGTATCCGTTGCATTACAACAACGGGCGCCGTTCCCGAGTCCGGGAGTTTTGCCGTGGTTGCCGGCACACTCGTATGCGGCTCAGAGGCAGCGGTTGTGGCCTTCGCTCCGATGGCCGGCTGCGCTTTCGCGGCACGGAGCTGTGCGAGGAGCTGGAGATTGCCGGAAATCTTCGGAAGATCTCCACCCGCAGCCCGAGCCTGCATCAATAACCGCTGGGCGCTGTCATAATCCTTGGCCAGCATACGCGAGACCGCATAATTGTTGAGGACAACCGGATCGCCAGGATGTAACAGGAGCGCGTGATCGTAGGCCGTCTTGGCATTCTTACGGTCATCCAACTGGTCATAGGCCACGCCGAGCGCCGAATACAGAGTCCAGTCGTTCGCCTTGATCTCTACCGCGCGTTTCAGGAAAGCCACGGCGTCATCGGCCCGGTTCTGCTGGACAAGCGCCTTGCCGTATTCGCCCAGCACGCGGGGATCGTCCGGAGCGACAAGGACGAGTTGGGCCAAGGCGCGGGTTGCCTGCGCCGTGTCGCCATGTATGCGGAGCGCCACTGCCGCTTGAATCTGCTCCTCAAGATTAGTGGAGGCGGCCGGCGGCGATTGAGCTTCCCTGGGTGCATTCGCCGTCTTCGGCGAAGAAGGTGCTACAGCAGCGGTCTTGCCCCGAACGGCCGTCGCCGGGGTAGTTGCGGGCGTGCTCGCGCAACCCAGCAGTAACGTTGCAAGGCTGGAAATGACGGCGATCCGCGCATGCTCTCGGCGCATGGATACGGCTCCTCGATGAGATCCGCCGCGCAGCTTGATTGCGAGCCGTCAAGAAAGGCTTAAGCATATCGCGAAATGGGCCGGAGCTCTCCTCATATTCCTGACGCAAACCCATGGTCTGTCGGTTTCCAATGATCGCGCGATACTTGCTGCGCGTTGCGGTGGTCTTCGGGGCCGTTCTCGCTCCTTGCTGGGGTTGGTTCGCAAGCGCCACCCAGGCTCAAGTTGCACGAACGGCGTTCGTCATCGCCACCGGCCCCACGGGTGGGACTTATTTTCCAGTGGGAGAGGCAATAGCTGCCATTATCAGCCACCCGCCCGGGGTTTACCGCTGCGAAGTACGGAATGTGTGCGGCCCGGCGGGGTTGATTGCATCCGTGCGCACCAGCCCCGGCGCGGTCGCCAACGTGCTCGCCGTGAACGCGCACCGTGCCGATGCGGCATTGGCCCAGTCGGATGTGGTGGCCGATGCGGTTGCAGGAAAAGGCGTCTTCCGGCGAGAGCACGCGCAGACCCATGTGCGCCTGCTTGCTGATCTTTTTCCGGAGGAGGTGCACGTTATCGCTGCTGCCAAGGCGCATATCCGATCCATTTCTGACCTCCGCGGAAAGCGCGTTGCAATCGGACCGCCCGCCTCGGGAACGGCCGTCACGGCACGGGCCCTGCTGGCGGCCTATCGGGTTTCACTCAGGCATATCAGGGCAAATGCCGATCCGGCCGATGCCGCAGCGGAGAAACTCGCGAAGGGGCAGCTGGATGCAATGATTTTCGTCGGCGGTGCGCCCGTCCCCTTTATTCGCGAGCTGCTGGAGAATGGAAAGGCAGTGCTCGTTCCTGTCGAGGGCACTGGCCGGCTGCGGCTTTTGAGAAGGTCGTCTGTACTCTCGGCGGCAACAATCCCGGCCGCAGTCTATCCTAACACGGGAAAAGTCGACACGGTCGCGGTGCAGGCGCTCTTCATTGTGAGCGATTCAATTGCAGATTCTACCGTGTACGCTATCGCGAAATCGCTGTTCAATCCCGCCAACCGCAGCGCGCTTGCAGGCAGCCATCGGAGCGCTCAGGCGATCCGCTTGCAGAGTGCGGCTGTAATAACTCCAGCACCTCTGCATCCCGGCGCGCGCCGCTTTTATGTTGAAGCGGGCGTGCTTCCCAAGTCGCGCGAGCACGCCCCCCACAAGTAGCAAAAGGGCAGGAGGCGCGGCCTCCTGCCCTCATTATACTTTACCGCTTATTCAATATCAGTTGCCGAATGCGACCGTGCCGTTCGGTGTGCCGAGCCCGGTCGGGCCGTCATATCCAACCTCGCCGGTGCAGAGATAGGCGGGGTCGCAGGTGCCGTTGCTGCCGGACGTTACATCGAACAGAGCGCTCGGGTTTGCATAAATCGTGCTGGCGGCATTGACCGACCCGCCGTTGTTGGCGATGACTCCGCCGACCAGTGGCGCTGACACGCTGGTGCCACCGAACACGAGCCAAGTGCTGACACCCTGGCTGTTCGGTCCATACACGGCAACCCCGGTCGATGGATCGGCAACCGCCGATACGTCGCCAACGGTACGGCCCTTGCAACCAGAATCCGTCTGCCACTCCGGCTTCGTGAACACTTTGCTGCAACCGCTGCCCGCGCCGCGCCAGACGGTTTCAGTCCAGCCGCGCTTGCTGCCATCGGTTATGAGGTGCGTGCCGCCGACCGCAATGACTTCTGGCATATCGGCCGGAGCCTGTACGCCATAGCCGGCATCGCCCGTGCTGGCTGTGACTGCAATGCCCGGATGATTATAGTGGATCTCGAAGTCCTTCACACGCTTGGATTCATTGCCGCCATAGCTGTTGCTGATGACGTGCGCGCCAAGGCTTGCCGCCATATCGACGGCGAGGCCGAGATTTTTGAAAGAATTGGTGTTCGCCTCCACCAGATAGATCGTGCAGTTCGGGCACATCGCGCTGGCCATATCGAGATCGAGCGCCGATTCCTGTGCCCAGCCTACGTCCTGCGCTGGGTAATTCTTTTGCTTGCCCTTCTGGTTCAGCTTCTTGAAGCAGCCGTTTTTCGTGGTGCAGGGGGGAAGGCCCCATTGCTGGCGATACACAGCCAGATCGGCTTCAGCATTGTCGTAACCGAATGCGTCCACGATCGCGATGATCGTCTTGGAATCGCCGCCGGTCGTAATCTTGTATGCATCGCGCAGCTGATCGGGCGTTTTGCCGCTGATCGGTGGCGCCGCGTGTGTGATCAGATGGCCGAACTTGTCGCTGACAATTCGGGCAAAGCAGCGCGCAGTCAGCCCGATGGCAGGGTTCCGGCAAGCCGCCACATGGTAAGTGTTGCCAGAGCGCGCCACCGTTGCCGGTTCTGCGGCAGATGCAGCTGTAAATGTGCCAAGGGTGATTGCGGCAGCTAGAAGTCCGCCGGTTGCGAGTTTCATTAACTTCTCCTCATATCCAGGTCAGAAAGTAAACTACTTTATGAGAATGACATGCAAATGCATTCACTTGAGGTAAGTTAATTTCGCGGCAGAACGTCGCATCCCTGGAACGATTCCGTCCCCTGGCAGAGGGAAGGGCAGGGAGCGGCAACTCCCTGCCCCTTTTCAGTCAGGAAGCGCCGCGGCCTAGAAGGCGCCGGCGCCGTTCGGGGTTCCGAGGCCGGTCGGGCCGTCGTAGCCGGCCTTAGCGGTGCAAAGATAAGACCCGCCGCAACTGCCGTTACTGCCGGAAGTCACGTCGAACAGTGCTCCGGTGTTGCCGTATGGATCGCTGCCGTAGTTCACCGCCCCGCCATTCACGCCGTAGACACCGGCGATCAGCGGCGCGGCCACACTGGTTCCACCGAACACCAGCCAGCCGGAGCGGCGCGAAGATGTGGGCCCGTAAACTGCGACGCCGGTATTCGGATCGGCCACTGCGGAAACGTCTGCCACCGTACGGCGGGAGCAGCCGGAATCCTGCTGCCATGACGGCTTGGAATAAACCGAGCTGCAACCGCTGCCTGCGCCCGACCATGCCGTTTCTGCCCAGCCGCGGCCGTTCTGCGCGGAGACCAAATGGGTGCCGCCTACGGCGGTCACGTGCGGTGAGGAAGCCGGGAATTCCACGCCATAGCCGCTATCGCCGGAGCTCACTGTCACAGCGATGCCGGGATGATTGTAGGCCGGCTCATAGGATTGCGTGCCGGATTCGCCGCCGCCGTAACTGTTGCTGATAGCGTGCGCGCCGAGGCTTGCGGCCGTGTTCTCGGCCGTCGCGAGATTGGAATAGGACGAGCTGTTTGCCTCGATCAGGTAGATCTTGCAGCCAGAGCACATGGCGCTCGCCATATCGAGGTCGAGCGCGGACTCCTGCGCCCAGCCGGTGTTCTGCGCAGGGTAGCTTCCCTGTTGCCCGTTCTGGTTCAGCTTTTTGAAGCAGCCGTTTGAAGTGGTGCAGGCCGGCAGCCCGAACTGCGAGCGGTACACGCCAAGATCTTTTTCGGCATTGGTGTAACCATACGCATCGACGATCGCGATAATGGTCGATGCGCTGCCATTGCCGGTGATGTTGTAGGCGCTCCGCAAGCTCGCCGGGCTGTAGCCCGAAACCGGCGGATGCTGGCCGGCGATGATTTGGCCTGCCGAATTCGTCACGATTTTCGCATGACAGTAGGCGGCGCGGCCAACGGATGGCCCGCAAGCTGCACGGTAATAGGTGTGGCCGGACTTCAGCGTCGGCCCGGAGAGCGCATTCGCGCCCGAAGCGATTCCAAATGCGGCGAGCGCAGAAACGAGCCCACCCGCGATGAGTCGATGCATGTAGTTCTCCTCTTGGGACGGTTACGCGTGAAAATAAGTGTGTTTGGGGAGCTGCCCCACACGGAAATGTGACAACCGAACCCCAGCGGCGGGATAACAGAATTGTTCCAAGAAAGGAAGAGTCAGAATAATATTAGTCTATGATGTCTTAAGGAAAGGCAGCATTATTACTGCAATTTGCGAAGGCTTGAATGAGATAACTCAACAATGCCGGGAATTTCACTTGGCGGACTGAGCACCGAATTCACGATGCTCGTGCTCGCGATAATTTTGGGTTTCGTGCATATGCTTGCAGCAACCCAGGCAATCACGGGCGAGCGCGGCCTGTGGTGGAACATGGGCCCGCGGGATAACGCGCCGCCGCTCAGGAGCGCGCTCGCCGGGCGGCTCGACCGTGCGTTCGCAAACTTTCGCGAGACGTTTCCATTCTTTGCCGCGAGCGTGCTGGCGCTTGGGGTACTCGGCCGCCACAACGCACAAACGGTATGGGGTTCAGAATTGTATCTTGCCGGCCGCGTTCTCTATCTGCCGCTTTATGCAGCGGGCGTTCCAGTTGTACGCACAATCGTTTGGGCGATTGCCACCATCGGCATCGTTCTACTGCTTGCCGCGCTGCTGAACGGTTGATCTAAGTTGGCAGGCCGAGGTGCCACCAGAGCTGCTCGAGCTCGAAAGCCTCGAGTTCCAGCGAGTCTTCGGCGCGCTGAATTGCGCCGGAATGTTGTCCACCCTGTTTGCGAGCGTGCGCGGCGCGCGCCATGTCTTCCAGCGTGCCTTCCACCGCCGGATCGATGCCCGTTGGAATCAGCCGCCAACCGGGAGATGTCAGCTGGCTGATGAGATCGTCATGCTTTGGCTTTTCGGCCATATCGGGCATCCCCGCTGCGAAGTTCAGAAAGATCAATTATCCAGGAAGCTGCGGAGTTTCCGTGAACGCGACGGGTGCTTCAGCTTGCGCAGCGCCTTCGCCTCAATCTGGCGAATGCGCTCGCGCGTAACCGAGAACTGCTGTCCAACTTCCTCGAGCGTATGATCGGTGTTCATGCCGATGCCGAAACGCATGCGCAAAACCCGTTCTTCGCGCGGCGTGAGCGTCGCGAGAACGCGGGTTGTGGTTTCGCGCAAGTTTGCCTGGATCGCGGCATCGATGGGCAGCACGGCGTTCTTGTCTTCGATGAAATCGCCGAGATGCGAATCTTCCTCATCGCCGATTGGCGTTTCGAGGCTGATCGGCTCCTTGGCGATCTTCATCACCTTGCGCACTTTTTCGAGCGGCATGCCAAGGCGCTCGGCCAGTTCCTCCGGTGTCGCCTCGCGGCCGATCTCGTGCAGCATCTGGCGGCCGGTGCGCACCAGCTTGTTGATGGTCTCGATCATGTGCACCGGAATGCGGATGGTGCGCGCCTGATCGGCGATAGAGCGGGTGATCGCCTGCCGGATCCACCATGTGGCGTACGTGCTGAACTTGTAGCCGCGGCGGTATTCGAATTTGTCCACCGCCTTCATCAGGCCGATATTGCCCTCCTGAATCAGGTCGAGGAACTGCAGCCCGCGATTGGTGTATTTCTTGGCAATGGAAATAACGAGGCGCAAATTTGCCTCGATCATTTCCTTCTTCGCCTGCCCGCTCTCGCGCTCGCCTTTCTGTGCCGTGTGCACGATGCGGCGGAATTCGGTAATCGACTGGCGCGTTTCCTGCGCCAGCGTTTGAATATTGTCGCGCAACGCATGAATTTTGTCGCGTTCTTCCTGGACGAAGTCTTTCCACCCCGAGCGGGTGAGGCGGCCTACGCGCCGGGTCCAGTTCGGATCGAGCTCGTTGCCGAAGTGCTCCTTCAGGAAGTCGGAACGCTCCACGCCCTGAGACTCGGCAAGACGCAGCAGGCGGCCCTCAAGCGACACCAGCCGCTTGTTGATGCCATACATCTGGTCGACCAGCGCTTCGATGCGGTTGTTATTGAGCTTGAGGCCTTTGACGAGGTCGACCGTCTCGTTGCGCAGTTTCTTGAAGCGGCGTTCCTGGCTGTCGGAAAGCTCATCGGCGCCGAGCGCGGCTTCGACGCTCGCATCCTGCAGCTTGCCAAGCTTCTTATAAAGGTTGGCAATTTTGTCCAGCGTTTCCAGCACCTGCGGCTTGAGCGAAGCCTCCATCGCGGAGAGGGGCAGGTTGCCTTCCTCCTCCAACTCCTCTGCTTCGGCCGCAGCCGCTGCCGCGGCGTCGGCGGCAGCGGCGGCAGCGACCGGATCGTCCTCGTCGTACCCATTCATCTTGGGTGGCGGCGGCGCAGGCTTCTTGAATTCCGGCTTGGGAGTGAACTGAACCGGCTGGCCGTTCGCGCCAACGGGCGTCAGCGGCGTGGGCGGCGTGAACACGGACGCCGGCACGTTCTGCAACGGCTTGCCGTCAGGCCCGACCGGCGGCGGCACATTCGGCTTGCCGTCAGGGCCCATCGAATACATGGCTTCGAGATCGATGATGTCGCGGAGCAGAACCTTCCCTTCGTTCAGCTCGTCGCGCCAAACGGTGAGCGCCTCGAACGTCAGCGGGCTTTCGCACAGTGCGCCGATCATCAGTTCGCGGCCGGCCTCGATGCGCTTGGCGATGGCGATTTCGCCCTCGCGCGAGAGCAGCTCCACCGAACCCATCTCGCGCAGATACATGCGCACGGGATCGTCGGTGCGATCATACTGTTCTTCCTTCTCGCCGTCGGCGGCGGCAACGGCCTTACCCGTGGCCGCAGCGGGCAACGCGCCCTCGCCCTGTTCTTCCTGCTCTTCGGATTCAATGACATTGATGCCCATCTCGCTGAGCATCGACATGGTGTCTTCAATCTGCTCCGAGGATACTTTTTCCGAAGGCAGCACCTTGTTCAGCTCGTCATAAGTGACGTAGCCGCGCGCTTTCGCTTTGGTGATCATCTTGCGAACGGCGACATCGCTCAGATCGAGCAGTGGAGAATCGGCATCGTCGCGCGGTGCGTTGGGATCGGTAACTTCGCCAGGCTTGCCGCCGGGTTTCGCTTGTTGCGGCGGAAACTTTCCGTTCGCCTTTTTCAGCGCCTCAACGGGCGCCTGTTTTGCGATCAATGTCGAGACGGGACTCGCGGCCGGTGCGACCGGCTTCTGGACTGGTTTTTGTGCCACTTTGATCTCGGGCTTCTTCGTCACCGGTTTGGCAACGGGTTTCGCCTTCTGCGGTTTCGTTTTGGCAGACTTCTTCAAGGCAACAGTTTTATGCACGGGCTTGGCAGGCTTGCGCGCCTTCGCTTTGTGTGCCGCAGGCCTTGCGGGTTTGCTGGATTTCTTTACCGTCTTCGCCACGGGCGCGTTCCTGACTTCCTTATGTGCCTCTACCCTATAGAGAGAACACACGCCTGCTCAGCCATGCGCCGAGTTATTCATTCGGGAGCGCACGAGGCTGGAGCAACCGGTGTGCCTCGCGCCAGCTCTCCTCGCTAGCCTCAGAGTTGAAATGTTCCATCGCCCGCCTCCGTTCGGGAGCGGCCTCGGCCATTTCGTGCAGCTGTGCTGCAGCAAGAAGCCAACGGGCCTCCATGTCGACCTCGGCGCCCCCCTGCGCGGCATCGGTCGAACCTCTGCCCGCATTTTCGCCACGGCCTTCGGACGACCGCCGCACCAACCGGTCCAGCAATTCGCCCAACCCTGCGCGAATGAGATGGTTTTCCAGCCCCATTTTTTCAAGGCTGGAGCCGGAAGCGGCGAGGTTTAGGAGTTCCTGCCGGAGCCTGTCAAGCGAACGATCCGAGAAGGGTAGGGCGGCCAATTGTTCCCCATGGGTCACCGCAATTCGAGGGGATTCCAGCAGCATTTCCGCAAGTTCCGTTTCCTTGCGGCGGCGAGCACCGGTGTAGCCCGCACGCGCCAGCATGCTGTTCTTCACGGCAGGGGAG
>JAICVV010000443.1 GCA_025935155.1 Alphaproteobacteria bacterium | reverse complement strand
TGGCCTTCTGGGCAACGCCGGCGAATTGGGTGTGCTCACGCCGCTGGCGCATCTCGATCCCAAGACCTGGCAGAAATCTATCGACGTGAATGTGACAGCCAACTGGCGGCTGATCCGCTCGCTCGATCCGCTGCTGCGCAAATCCGATGCGGCGCGGGTGCTGTTCATCTCGTCCGGTGCCGCTCGCAACTTCCGCCCGTATTGGGGCTCCTATTCGATTGCCAAGGCGGCACTGGAAGCGCTGGCGCTCACCTATGCGGCGGAATGCGCGGACACCAACATCAAGGTGAACCTCTTCAATCCCGGGCCTCTGCGGACCAAAATGCGCGCCAAAGCCATGCCGGGCGAGGATCCGATGGATTTGCAGCCGCCAGAAGCGGTTGCGCCGTTGATCGCCGAACTGCTTTCACCGTCCTGCACCAAACACGGCGAACTCGTGTCGTTCCGGCGTTAGCGTGTGTACGGGTTTTTGCTCGTCCGCAGCGAAAAGCGAAGCGGTGTGCCGTAGAGGTTGAAGGTTTCCCGCAACGCGTTCTGCAGGTAACGCGTGTAGGAGTCTGGCAGTGCGTTCAGCTGGTTTCCGAACAGGGCGAAGGTGGGCGGCCGCGCTTTCGGTTGCGTGATGTAGCGAATCCGCACCCGGCGGCCACGTATCGCCGGCGGCGGATGCTGCGACAGCGCCTGCTCGAGAAACCGGTTCAGCTCACCGGTGCCGACGCGCGTGTTCCACGCCTTGTCGGCGGCCAGCACGGCTTCCAGCACGCGTTCGATGCCTTCGCCGGTGCGTGCGGAGGTGGCGATCAGCGGCGCGCCGGTCACCTGCGGAAGCAGTTCGTCACGCTGCTCGCGAAAGCGGGAAATGGCGCCCGTGCGGTTCTCCAGCAGATCGAATTTATTGATGGCGAACACGATGGCGCGGCCTTCGCGCGCGACCATGTCCACGATGGACAGATCCTGCTTTTCGAACGGCGCGGTGGCGTCGATCAGCACGATGACGCATTCCGCAAAGCGGATCGCCTCCAGCGTGCTTTCGACCGAAAGTTCTTCCAGCGCGTGGCCGGCAGCACGGGCCTTCTTCCGCAGTCCCGCGGTGTCGTGAAGCAGAAAAGTGCGGCCGCCGATCTCCCATTTTGCAATCACCGCATCGCGCGTGGTGCCGGCTTCCGGCGATGTCAGCGCGCGTTCCTCGCCGATCAGCGCGTTGAACAGACTCGACTTGCCGACGTTCGGACGACCCACAATCGCCAGCTTGAGCGGCCGGTCAGTGTCCTCCTCTGACGAAGGTTCGCCATCCTCTCCTTCAGGTGCAAAAGGCGACAGCGCTTCCAGCAGATCGCCGAACCCGATGCCGTGTTCGGCGGACAGTGCTACGGGTTCACCGAAGCCAAGGGAAAATCCCTCGTTCACATTCGCCGCCGCGACACGGCCCTCGATCTTGTTCGTGGCGAGCACCACCGGCTTGCCGGATTTCCGCAGCTCTGCAGCGATGATCTCATCTCCGGCGGTCACGCCTTCGCGTCCGTCGATCACCAGCAGGCACACATCGGCTTCGCGGATCGCGGCGCGCGTTTGCTCCACCATGCGCGCGGGCAGGGTGTCGCCCTTTGCGTCCTCGAAACCGGCCGTGTCGATAATCCGTAAAGTGAGGGGTCCAAGC